>NZ_JBEZFH010000049.1:0-38386 GCF_040649355.1 Sphaerisporangium sp. NPDC049002
CCGAGCGTGCGGCACAGAGCGGCGACCAGCGCGGTCTTGCCACTCCCGACGGGGCCGCCGACGCCGAGGCGCAGCGCCCGTCCATGCGGGTCGGCGCGCGGGTCCGCAGCAGGCCGTCCCCGAGGCACCCGTCGATCAGCGGCGCCCGCAGGCGGTGAACCGCCCGGGCGTACGGCATGGCCCAGCCGTGGTGCAGGGTCTGGTACTGGGTGCGGCGCCACACCTGGCGGTGATCTTCGAGCCATGCCTCGGGCCCCGGCCTGACCACGTGGTGCGGCACGCCCAGCGCCGCCGCGACCGTCCCGGCGTGGGCGATGTCCAGGTCGAGGCCGTCGTCGGTGCTGGTGGTCCACGCCTCGACCTGGCTCCCGGGA
This sequence comes from Sphaerisporangium sp. NPDC049002, assembly GCF_040649355.1. Lineage (NCBI taxonomy): Bacteria > Bacillati > Actinomycetota > Actinomycetes > Streptosporangiales > Streptosporangiaceae > Sphaerisporangium > Sphaerisporangium sp. NPDC049002. The sequence goes on from NZ_JBEZFH010000049.1 coordinate 375, forward strand.
CGGCGTACGGCGAGCGCCGCGAGCAGCCGGGAGTCCCAGCCTCCGCTGAGCCCGATCGCCACCGGCCCCGCGCGGTCCGGGATCCGGTCGGCGAGGAGGTCGACCATTTCCTCGGGAGCGGGCGGCTTGTCCGGTTCGGCGGCGATCCAGGAGGGCTCGAACCGCTCCCGCCGCAGTCGCTCCGGCCCCCCACGAGGGCCGGTCGCGCGCCAGGCGGTGGCGGCCTCCAGGTGCCTGATCTCGGAGAACGGCGTCTCGTCCCCGATCGGCGTCGTCATCACCAGCAGGTTCGCCCAGGCCGACCAGTCCACGTGGAGAGGGCCGTCGTCCAGCGCGACGAGGGGGTCGACGCGGGCGGAGAAGTAGAGGGCGTCCCCCAGCGGACGGATGTTCAGATCGTTCAGGCCGAGGGCGTCGGTGTGCAGGACGGCGCCTTCGTGGTCGACGACCAGCCCGGCGGCCAGGCGGCGCTCGGCGGCGTCCTGCCAGGAGTGCGGCTGGGGCGCGCCGCCCGCCGCGGCCCACCACAGATAGCCGGAGCGAGGTCCCGCCGACCAGTTCTCCGGCTCGCCCGTCGACCACAGGGCGGCCATGGGGGAACGGTGCACCTCGTCGAGCCCCTGTGGCGAGGCCGACAGCAGCCGTTCCGCCACGCGTGCATCCCACTTCCCGATGGCACCGCACACATAAGGTCGCGCTCGGTAGGAGATGAACATTTAGCTCATGGTAACGACGTATTTGTTACTTCAGCCTCGTACCGATCTCTTTTTACGTACTTTCTCAGGGAATTCACATGGAACGGGCGGACCATGCGGCCAGCCCGTTCCCTGCAAGTCGCGACATCTCCGACAACCTAGAGCGACATCGAGTCAGATTCCCGGGTCGGCGGGGTTCTCCGGGTTCAGGAGATCTTCGTGCCGGCGGACAGGAGGTCCTCGCAGGCCCGGGTGACGCGGGCGGCCATGCCGGCCTCGGCCGACTTGCCCCACGCGCGCGGGTCGTAGTCCTTCTTGTTGCCCACGTCGCCGTCGACCTTCAGCACGCCGTCGTACTTGCGGAACATGTGGTCGGCGACCGGGCGGGTGAAGGCGTACTGCGTGTCGGTGTCGATGTTCATCTTCACCACGCCGTAGGAGATCGCCTCGCGGATCTCGTCGAGCGAGGAGCCCGAGCCGCCGTGGAAGACGAGGTAGAAGGGCTTCTCCTTGCCGTACTTGGCGGTGACGGCGTCCTGGATCTCGTTCAGCACGCTCGGGCGGAGCTTGACGTGACCCGGCTTGTAGACGCCGTGCACGTTGCCGAAGGTGGCGGCCAGCAGGTAGCGGCCACGCTCGCTGAGGCCGAGCGCCTCGGCGGTGGCGAGGGCGTCCTCCGGGGTGCTGTAGAGCTTCTCGTTCATCTCGCCGACGACGCCGTCCTCCTCGCCGCCGACGACCCCGATCTCGACCTCCAGCACCACGTTGGCCGCGTGGGCCTTCTCAAGGAGCTCGCGGGCGATGCTGAGGTTCTCGTCGAGCGGGCAGGCGGAGCCGTCCCACATGTGCGACTGGAACAGGGGGTCCTTGCCGGAGGCCACACGCTGGCGCGAGATCTCCAGCAGCGGGCGCACGAAGCCGTCGAGCTTGTCCTTCGGGCAGTGGTCGGTGTGCAGCGCGATGTTCACGGGGTACTTGTCCGCGACGACGCGGGCGTACTCGGCCAGCGCTACGGCACCGGTCACCATGTCCTTCACCGAGGTGCCGGACAGGTACTCGGCGCCACCGGTCGAGACCTGGACGATGCCGTCGCTCTCGGCCTCGGCGAAACCGCGGAGCGTGGCGTTCAACGTCTGCGAGGAGGTCACGTTGATCGCCGGGTATGCGAAACCATTGGCCTTGGCCCGGTCGAGCATGTCGGCGTAGACCTCTGGGGTCGCGATAGGCATCGGAAGTCATCTCCCTGAACGGAACGGATGGCGGGCACGGGGCTCGGTCTTCCCCGGGGCAAGTATTGCGAAGGAGCGGCGGGCGAGGAAGCAGGAGCCGGGCTCGTGTTCACAAACGGGTGTTCGCGTCCGGCCGACCCGCCAGGTCGCCCTCGTCATCAGACATACCTGGTCCTACCCCTCCAGCGCGCCTGACCCATCCGTCGGGGGTACCCTCATCGGTGATGGACCTCACAAATCTTCTGGACGCCCAGTGGTGGATCGTCACCTTCGGGCTCATCGGCATCCTCGCGATCATCTTCGCGGAGACCGGGCTGCTCATCGGCTTCTTCCTGCCGGGTGACTCGCTCCTGGTCGTCGCCGGGATGGGCGCCTCGGCGGCGGTCGCGTCCTCGGTCGGCCTCGACTCGCCGTTCCCGCTGGCCGTTCTCCTCGTCGCCGCCCCCCTCTGCGCCATCGCCGGCGCCCAACTGGGGCACCTCATCGGCGCCAAGTCCGGCCCCCGGCTCTTCTCCAGGCCCGACTCCCGCCTGTTCAAGCGCGAGTACGTCGAGAAGGCCGAGCACTACTTCCAGAAGTTCGGGCCCTCGAAGGCCGTGGTGCTCGCGAGGTTCATCCCGATCGTGCGCACCTTCCTCAACCCGGTCGCCGGCATGCTCGGCATGCCCGCCCCGAAGTTCTTCCTGTGGAACGTCCTCGGCGGCATCCTGTGGACCGAGTCGATGCTCCTCATCGGCTACTTCGCCGGCACCGCCATCCCGAACGTCGACCGCTACATCCTTCCCGGCGCGGTGCTGATCATCCTGCTCTCGATCATCCCGATCGTGCGTGAGGTGCTGAAGAGCCGCAGGGAGTCGAAGGGCGGAGCGGGCGAGCCGCGCGGCCGTCACCACCGCGACTCGGCCTCGCCGCTGTAGCGCGACAGGCCGATTTCGGCCGTCCCGCTATAAGAGTCCTGCTCGGAGCGGCGTTGGCGCTCGCACGCAGGCGCTACCCTCCGGTATGTGGGACGCCATCGGTCTGACCCCATGGGAATCGCCCGCCTGCTTCTCGTAGGCTTGGCGATCCTTGTAGTGCTGGGGTTGATCGTGGTCGGAATCCTGTCCCTCATGGGCTCGCTGAAGTCCGACGACCAGGGCGCCGCGCCGCCCGGTTCCGGCGGCACAGGTCAGGTGTCCTCGTCCCCTGTCGCGCCCTCGGCAGACCAGACCTCGGCAGACCAGACCTCGGCCGACGCCGAGATCCCCACCCTTTTCGTCGAATGCCGGGCCGACCGGTGCCCGCTCTTCGTCCGCGTCAGCGGTGGCGACGTGGTCGAGGACCGCGACCTGAGCCGGGGCCAGCAGGCGGTGTACTCCCAGCCGGAGCTCGATGTGGTCCTCGGTGACGCCTCCACGATGTACGTCGAGGTGAACGGCGAGGCGCGCTCCCCCGGCAAGCCAGGGGAGCGGCAGAGCTTCACGGTCAGGCGCGACGACCAGCCGGGCTGAACGCCGGTGGTCAGTCGAGACCGAGGTCGGTGAGGGTGTAGGCGGTGCGGTAGGGCAGCCCGGTCTCCTCGATCTTCGCCGCCGCGCCCCGGTCCACGATCGTCGCCACGCCGACGACCTCGGCCCCCGCCTCCCGCAGCGCCTCGACGGCCGTGAGCACCGATCCGCCGGTGGTCGAGGTGTCCTCCACGGCGAGCACGCGGCGGCCGGCGACGTCGGGCCCCTCGATGCGGCGTTGCAGCCCGTGGGCCTTGCCCTCCTTGCGGACGACGAACGCGTCCAGACGGCGCCCGCGTCCCGCCGCCGCGTGCAGCATGGCGGCGGCCAGGGGGTCGGCGCCCAGGGTCAGCCCGCCCACGGCGTCGTAGCCGAGGTCCTCGGTGAGGTCGAGCATCACGCGCCCGACGAGCGGGGCGGCGGTGCCGTCCAGCGTGATCCGCCTCAGGTCCACATACCAGTCGGCCTCGCGGCCGGAGGAGAGCACGACCCGGCCGTGCACCACCCCCTTGTTCTTGATCTCGTCCAGCAGATTCGCACGGTCGCTCATGGGGCCAGCCTAGAGAGGGGGGATTCGGATGGACCGATGGGCTACTCGTTTATCACCGCAGGTCGGTTATAGAGGGCAAACTGGTACGGTTCGCGTGAACGTTCCTAGATATGGTCAGGCGCGGGCTGAATCGCCGGGATTCACCCTCGCACGATCAGTGGCTTCATTACCCTGAGATAGGGCCGGGCGTCGGCTGCCACCGGGCTTGGCCATGTAGGAAAGGGCGGTGTCGCGTGGATCGCTGCGCGCTGTTCGTGGACGCTGGCTATCTGCTGGCGGACGGCGCGATGGCCGTGCATGGGACCCGCCATCGCGAAGCCGTCGCCTGGGACTATCCCGGCCTGCTGCAACTTCTGTCCACTCTCTCGCGGGAGCGCACCGACCTCCCGCTGCTCCGCTGCTACTGGTACGAGGCCACCGTCGAGGGCAGGCGCACCCCCGAGCACGACGCGCTGGCCGACATCCCCGGTCTCAAGCTGCGCCTGGCGCGCATCAGGCCCGGCCGCCGGGAGGGCGTGGACGCCCAGGTCCACCGCGACCTGATGACCCTGGCCCGCAACAACGCCATCTGCGACGCCGTGGTGGTGAGCGGCGACGAGGATCTCGCCCAGGTGGTCAGCGACGCCCAGGATCTCGGCATCCGCGTCACCGTCATCCACATCGCGGCCGACGGGAGCTGGGCGGTGTCCCGCACCCTCCAGCAGGAGTGCGACGACCTGATCGAGATCGGCAGCGGCCACCTGCGGCCCTACGTCAACCTCGTCACCGGCAACATCACGGGCGGAGCCGACCTGGGCTCCGCGTCCGGCAACGGGCAGCACCTCCCGCAGCCGGTGAGCAACGGCCGGCCCAGGGACAACGGGCACGCCCAGAGCAACGGCCACCAGCCTTCCTCCTCGTCCGGTTCCGCGCAGGGAGCGGCCTCCGGCGCCTCGGCGTCCGCCTCCCACGGGTCGGGCTCCCACGGGTCGGACTCCCACGGGTCAGGCGCCTTCGGCACCGGTTCCCACAGCTCCGGTTCCCACAGCTCCGGTTCCCAAGGGTCCGGTTCCCACGGGCAGGGCGCCATCGGGCCGTCCCCGCAGGTGGCCGACGCGTCCCAGGTTCCGTCCGGTTCTCAGGCGTCGTCTCCGGGTCCGAGCCCTCTGAGCTCCACCGGTTCCACGTCGTTCGGGCCGGGCGCGTACGGGTCGTCGTCCCCCGCTGAGGACCCGCCCCCGCCGGCCGCGCAGGGGTCCGGCGCCCACGGGGCCGCCCCGCTGGAGCCGAGCGCCCCGGGCCCGGCCACCGGCTCATGGAGCGCACTCGGCTCGCACGGCTCAGGGCTGAGCTCCCAGGCTTCAGGGCTGAGCTCCCAGGGCTCTGGTGCGGGCTCCCTGGGTTCCACCTCGGGCTCCCACGGCTCCGGCACCGGCTCGCAGGGTTCCGGCACGGGCGCGCATGGCTCAGGCTCCTACGGGTCCCATGGGCCGGGCTCGCACGGGTCCGGCGGCCACGGTTCCCCGGAGGCGAGCTCCCAGGGGTCGGGCTCGTACGGGCCGGCGTCGCATGGCACGGGCTCCCACGGGTCCGGTTCGCACGGTTCCGGTTCCCACGGTTCCGGTTCGCACGGGTCGGGTTCGCACGAGGCCGCGCCGCCGAGCCCGCCGCGCTCGTCCCAGCCCGCGTTGCCCGCCGCCTACTCCAGCTACGCCTCCGAGCCGCAGCCCTCGCACTCCCCTCCCCAGCAGCCTCCCCAGGCACCGCCCTCCCCGCCCATGGCGGCGCCCGTCCCTCCGCAGCCCGTGCCCAGCCAGTACAACATGGGCTCCTCCGGCGGGCCTCCGACCTACCCCGGCCCCCAGCTCGGGCCGTACACGGGCCCGCAGCCGGCCCCCGTCCCCTCGCACACCGCGACGCCGGGCACCACGACCCTGGCCGACGCGGTGAAGGCCGCTCACAAGGAGGGGCACGACTTCGGCGACTCCGTCGCGAGGGACGCCCCCGCCCTCTGGCTGGAGGCCGTGCTCGCCCGCAAGCCGCGCATGCCGTCCGACCTTGAGGCGCGGCTGCTCCAGGGTTCGTCGCTCCCGATCGACTTCCTCCTGCACGACGAGGTACGCCACGCGCTCAGGCGAGGCTTCTGGGACGCCCTGGAACGCGCCCGGCGCTAACGTTGGAGCCATGCGGGCGCGTTCCGTGCCGATGGCTCCCGGCGGTGGCGAGGGGGAACGATGGGTGACGAGCAGCCCCCGGGCCGTCGCGACGGCTGGGCCGTGAGAGGCGCGGCGTCGCGCGCCGGGCGTTCCACGGGCACGATCGGCCTTGAGCCCGTTCTCCGCGCCCACCGGGCCGGCTACCCGAAGGCCAAGCTCGGGCCCGTGCGCCGGGCGTACGAGGCCGCCGAGCTGGCCCACCGCGGCCAGTCGCGCAAGTCGGGCGAGCCGTACATCATCCATCCGATCGAGGTCACGCTCATCCTGGCCGAGCTCGGCATGGACACCGCCACGCTCCAGGCCGCGCTCCTGCACGACACGATCGAGGACACCTCCTACACGCTCGACGAGCTCCGGTCGGACTTCGGCGACGAGATCGCGGTCCTGGTCGACGGGGTGACCAAGCTCGACGGCTCCAGGTGGGGGGAGCGCGCGGAGGCCGAGACGTTCCGCAAGATGGTCCTGGCCGCCGCCGCCGACCTGCGGGTCCTGCTCATCAAGCTCGCCGACCGGCTGCACAACCTCCGCACGCTCGGCTTCCAGCCCGCGCACAAGCAGCAGCGCATCGCCCGCCAGTCCCAGGAGCTCCTGATCCCCTTCGCCGAGCGGCTCGGCATGTACGAGCTCAAGCGCGAGATGGACGACCTCTGCTTCTCGGTGTTACAGCCGGAGGCCCACGCGGCCATCGACGCGGCGCTCACGGCGCGCGAGGCCGGGGGACGGCTGCTCCTGGAACCCACGGTGCGGCGCCTGAGGGCCTCGCTGAGGGAACAGCGGCTGTCGGGTGAGGTCGTGCTTCACCGTCGCCACCTCTGGGCCGTCCACCTCGACGTGGGCGACCGCCTCGACACGCTCCAGCCCGCCGACCTGTTCCGGCTGCTGGTGCTCGTCGACGGCGACGACCGCGACTGCTACATCGCGCTCGGGGCCGTCCACACGAGCACGAGCCCCGTGCCCGGGAGGCTCAAGGACTTCATCTCGCTGCCGAGGTTCAACCTCTACCGCGCCCTGCACACGCGGGTGATCGCCGACGGCGGCAAGGTCATGGACGTCATCATCCGCACCCGGCAGATGCACCGCATGGCCGAGCGCGGGCTCGCCGCCCACATCCACGACGTCGCCCGGGGGCAGCGCGCCGACGTGGCGGGACGCATCGACCTCGAATGGCTGCGCCGCCTGCTGGCGTGGCAGAACGACGCGTCTTCGGCCGACTTCCTTGAGTCGCTGCGCGGCGACCTGCGTCCCGATCTCATCGCCGCGTTCACGACCGAGGGCGAGGTGATCCCGCTGCCCCCCGGCGCGACCCCGATCGACTTCGCCTACGCCCTCGGCCCCGAGATCGGCAACCACGCCATCGGGGCCCTGGTCAACGGCAAGCTGGCGCCGTTGCACGCGCGGCTGGACAACGGCGCGGTGGTGCACATCCTCACCGCCGAGACGGCCCGGCCCTCGGCCGAGGGGCTCGACGCCGCCACCACGCCCACGGCCCGCCTCCTGATCCGCAGGCACCTCGCCGCGCAGCGCGCCGACGACGCGGCGGCCACCGGGCGGCGCATGGTGTCCGAGGCGGTCGCCGCGACGGGCATGGAGCTTCTCGACCTGGAGTCCCGGGGTGTGTCCGGCAGCGTCGCCGGGCGCCTGGGCTACCGCGAGCTGGACGACCTGTACGCGGCCGTGGCGGCGGGCGCCGTGGAGCTGGACACCCTCGTCTCCAAGCTCACCGCCGACAGCGCCTGACCCCAGGCCGAGGACGGCCGGTCAGGAGAGGGCGTCGAAGCCGGCGCGCAGGTGCAGGACGCGCTCGGAGAGATCGCTCAGGGGGACGGTCAGGGGCGCGCCGCCGTTGGACTTGTCGGCCAGCTCGGCCACCCGCGACAGCTCGTCCTCCACGGCCGTCAGCCGCCGCGCCAGCTCGGGCAGCACCTCGGCCGCCGTGCCGTCGGGCAGCTCGACGCTCAGCCGCTCGCGCAGCAGGGACGCCTGCTCGGCCAGCCTGCGGTTCATGGTGTAGAGCTCGACGAACACCGACACCTTGGCCCGCAGGACCCACGGGTCGAAGGGCTTGGTGAGGTAGTCGACCGCACCCGCGGCGTACCCGCGGAAGGCGTAGTCGGGCGCGCTGTCGACCACCGTGAGGAAGATGATCGGGATGTTGCGGGTGCGCTCGCGCCGCTTGATGTGCGCCGCCGTCTCGAAGCCGTCCATGCCGGGCATGCGCACGTCGAGCAGGATGAGCGCGAACTCGATGCTGAGGAGCGCCTTGAGGGCCTCCTCCCCGGACCGCGCCCGCACGGCCACCACGTCCAGGGAGCTGAGGATGGCCTCCAAAGCGATGAGGTTCTCCTCGCGGTCGTCGACCAGGAGGATTTTCGCTCTGTCCGGCATCAACCGCGTCCTTCTCTTCCGTCTCTTCCGTCCCCGATCGGCGCCCGGCCGCGCGTGAGCCAACCGCGCAGGCGTTCGAGCAGGCGATCGACGTCCACCGGCTTCGGCACGTAGTCGGAGGCGCCCGAGGCGATGCTCTTCTCCCTGTCACCGCGCATGACCTTGGCGGTGAGCGCGATGATCGGCAGGTCGGCGAACTGGGGCATGCGGCGGATGGCCGAGGTCGTGGCCCACCCGTCCATCTCGGGCATCATGATGTCCATCAGCACCAGCGCGACGTCCTCGTTGCGTTCGAGCTGCTCGATGCCCTCGCGGCCGTTCTCGGCGTAGACCACGGTCGAGCCGTGCCTTTCGAGCACGCTCGTGAGCGCGAAGACGTTCCGGATGTCGTCGTCCACAATGAGGATCTTCGCACCGTTCAGCGGATCGTCGCCCTGCCAGGTCTGGCTCTCGGCGGGCTGCGACAGCTGGGGCATCCGCAGGTCGTCGTTCAGCGGCATCTCGGGCAGCACGTCGGAGGAGCCGAGCTCCAGCGCCCGCGAGTGCTGGACGCCGGGCAGCGAGACCGTCGCCCCGCCGTCCCCGCCCGCGAGCGGTCCGGCGTAGCTGATCGGCAGGTGGAGCGTGAACGTGCTCCCGTGGCCGGGATCGCTCTTGGCGTGGATCTCGCCGCCGAGCAGGCGGGCGATCTCGCGGCAGATCGACAGGCCGAGGCCGGTGCCGCCGTACTTGCGGCTGGTCGTGCCGTCGGCCTGGCGGAACGCCTCGAAGATCACGTCGAGCTTCTCGGGTGCGATGCCGATGCCGGTGTCCACCACCTCGAACGACAGGATGTCGTCGCTGTCCTGGAGCGTCTCGTCGATGTACGGCACGCCGCCCGCCGCGCGGGTGATGTTCAGCCGCACCTCGCCCTTCGGCGTGAACTTCACGGCATTGGACAGCAGATTGCGCAGGACCTGCTGGAGGCGCTGCTCGTCGGTGCGGAGCTCCTCGGGCACCGACGGGCCGACCTCGACGGTGAAGGAGAGCCCCTTGTCCTGGGCGAGCGGGGTGAAGGTGGCCTCGACGTAGTCGACCAGCTTGGGCAGCGAGAGCTGCTGCGGGTAGATGTCCATGCGGCCCGCCTCGACCTTGGACAGGTCGAGGATGTCGTTGATCAGCTGCAGCAGCGCGGAACCGGCCCCGTGGATGGTCCTGGCGAACTCCACCTGCTGGGCGGTCAGGTTGCCGTCGCTGTTCTCGGTCAGGAGCTTGGCCAGCACCAGGAGGCTGTTCAGCGGGGTGCGCAGCTCGTGGGACATGTTGGCCAGGAACTCGGACTTGTAGCGCGAGGAGACCGCGAGCTGCTCGGCGCGCTCCTCCAGGGTGCGGCGGGCCTGCTCGATCTGGAAGTTCTGGATCTCGATGGCGCGGTTCTGCTTGGCCAGCAGCGCGGCCTTGTCCTCCAGCTCGGCGTTGGACCTGCGCAGCTCCTCCTGCTGGCGCTGGAGCTCGTCGGAGCGCTCGCGCAGCTCGGTGGTGAGCCGCTGCGACTCTATGAGCAGGCCCTCGGTGCGGGAGTTGGCGATGATGGTGTTCATCGTGACGCCGATGGTCTCGACGAACTGGTTGAGGAAGGCCAGGTGGACCTCGCCGAAGCGGCTGAACGAGGCCAGCTCCAGCACGCCGAGCACCTGGTCTTCGAACAGGACCGGCAGCACCACGATCTGCGCCGGGGTGGACCGGCTCAGCCCGGAGTCGATGGTGAGGTAGTCGGAGGGGACGTCGTCGAGCACGATCGGCCGGCCCTCGGCCGCGGCCTGGCCCACGATGCCCTGCCCGAAGGCGAAGCTCTGGCGCGGGCTGCGTCCGGGCCGCACGCCGTATCCGGCGATCAGCCGCAGCTCGTTGTCGTGCGGGCTCGGGACCATGTAGAAGGCCCCGTATCGTGCGGACACCAGCGGCGTCAGCTCGCTCATGATGAGCTTGGCGACCTCCATGAGGTCGCGGTGGCCCTGCATCAGGCGGGAGACGCGGGCCAGGTTGCTCTTGAGCCAGTCTTGCTCCTGGTTCGCCTTGGTGGTCGCGACCAGGTTGGACACCATCGTGTTGATGTTGTCCTTGAGGTCGGCCAGCTCGCCCTGGGCGTCGACGGTGATCGAGCGGGTCAGGTCTCCCCGGGCGACCGCGCTGGTGACCTCGGCGATGGCGCGCACCTGGGTGGTCAGGTTGCTGGCCAGTTCGTTCACGCTCTCGGTCAGCCGCTTCCAGGTGCCCTCGACGCCCTCGACGCGGGCCTGGCCGCCGAGCTGGCCTTCGGAGGCGACCTCGCGGGCGACGCGGGTGACCTCGGAGGCGAACGAGGAGAGCTGGTCGACCATCCTGTTGATGGTGGTCTTCAGGACGAGGATCTCGCCCTGGGCGTCGACGTCGATCTTGCGGGACAGGTCGCCCCTGGCGACCGCCGTGGTGACCTCGCCGATGTTGCGCACCTGGTAGGTCAGGTTGGTGGCCATCAGGTTGACGTTGTCGGTGAGGTCCTTCCAGACGCCCGACACCCCGCGCACTCTGGCCTGGCCGCCGAGCTGGCCCATGGTGCCGACCTCGCGGGCGACGCGGGTCACCTCGTCGGCGAACAGCGAGAGCTGGTCGACCATGGTGTTCACCGTGTCCTTGAGCTGCAGGATCTCGCCCTGAGCGTCCACGGTGATCTTGCGGGACAGGTTGCCCTGGACGACCGCGGTGGAGACCGCCGCGATCTGGCGCACCTGGGATGTCAGGTTGTTCGCCATGAAGTTGACGTTGTCGGTGAGGTCCTTCCAGACGCCCGACACACCGCGCACCTGCGCCTGGCCGCCGAGCTGGCCCTCGGAGCCCACCTCGCGGGCCACGCGGCTCACCTCGGAGGCGACCGACGAGAGCTGGTCGACCATGGTGTTGATCGTGGACTTCAGCTCCAGGATCTCGCCCTGGGCGTCCACGTCGATCTTCTTCGACAGGTCGCCGCCGGCCACGGCCTTGGTCACCTGGGCGATGTTGCGCACCTGGTAGGTCAGGTTGTTGGCCATGGAGTTGACGTTGTCGGTGAGGTCCTTCCAGACGCCCGACACGCCCTTGACCTCGGCGCGGCCGCCGAGCTGGCCCTCGGTGCCGACCTCGCGGGCGACGCGGGTGACCTCGTCGGCGAACAGCGAGAGCTGGTCGACCATCGTGTTGAGGGTCTCTTTGAGCTGGAGGATCTCGCCCCTGGCGTCCGCGGTGATCTTCTTGGAGAGATCGCCCTGCGCGACGGCCGTCGCCACGGTGGCGATGTTGCGCACCTGGCTCGTGAGGTTGCTCGCCATGACGTTGACGTTGTCGGTGAGGTCCTTCCAGACGCCCGACACGCCCCGCACGCGGGCCTGCCCGCCCAGCTCGCCCTCGGTGCCGACCTCGCGGGCGACGCGGGTGACCTCCTCGGCGAAGGCCGAGAGCTGGTCGACCATCGTGTTGACGGTGTTCTTGAGCTCCAGCATCTCGCCGACCGCGTCGACGGTGACCTTGCGGCTGAGGTCGCCCCGCGCCACGGCGGTGGTGACCACGGCGATGTCGCGGACCTGGGCGGACACCCGGCTGGACATGGTGTTCACGGCCTCGGTGAGGTCGCGCCAGCTTCCTGACATGCCGCGCAGGTTGGCGCGCCCGCCGAGCTGGCCCTCGGACCCGACCTCGCGGGCGACCCGCGTGACCTCGGAGCTGAAGAGCGAGAGCTGGTCGACCATGCCGTTGATGGCCTTGCCGAGCCGCCGGACCTCTCCGCGCGAGGTGCGGTCCATGTCGATGCGGCGCGAGAGATCGCCCTGGGCGACCGCGTCGAGGACGTCCGCCGCGCTGCTGACCGGGCCGACGAGGGCGTCGATCAGCGCGTTCACCGAGTCGACGCTTTCGGCCCAGGAGCCCACGCCGGGCCCCGGTGTCAGGCGGACGCCGAAGCGCCCCTCCTTGACCACTTCGCGGCGTACGCGCAGCAGCTCGTTCGCGAGGTGCTCACGACGGTCGGCCACCTCGTTGACCAGCAGGCGGACCTCGCTGAGAATGCCCGGTGGGGCATGGGGCACCCGTCGCCGGAAATCGCCGTCACGCCACGTGATGAGCGTCTCCAGGAGGGGCCGGAGCTCGGACTCGGTATAGGACCGCTCCGAACTGGCCCCCGTGGTCGGGGTACCCTTCATGAAGCCTCCTTCACGCTGTTCGGGCGGGACTCGGAGTAGTGCCAGTCTGGCATGAAGGACGCTATGCGGTCGCCCAGTCGATCGGCCGCACGCAAGAGCCGACTGTGGTAAGCACGGTGCAATGACAAGTTCTTCCCGGGGTGTGCTGGCCGCGTCGTTCGCGCCCGGCAGGACGGCCCTACCCTCCGCGAAGCGGTTCACGCGCGAGGTCATGACGGCGTGGGCGGCCGCTCCCATCAGCGCGGAGGCCGAGCGGCTGACCGGAGAGCTGGTCTCCGATGTAGGCGATGTCCCTTTTGAGATTGTATGGGTGCATCAGGGGGAGTCTCTCCAGATCGAGGTTCGCCAGAAGGGGAGCGACGAGGTCGCCACGGTCCCCTCGTCCACTCCGGTCACCGTCTGGGGCGTGAGCTTCGCCGGATCCCTGCGCACCCGCTGGGCCCGCCTCCACCTGCCCGGGGGCGGCGGCACCCGCGCGGTCGACGACTGGACCGGGCAGGGAGCCTCGCAGGGGCCGGGCTGGCTCGGCTTCCTCGCCGACGCCAGCGATCTGCTGGCCGGCACGCTCGACCCCGACATGGTCCCCGCGCTGATCGCCCAGATCGTGGTGCCGCGCCTCGCGACCTGGTGCGCCGTCTACACGGCCGACTCCGGCCTCGGGCCGCTCGGCCTCGCCTATCTCTGGCACGCCGACGAGTCCCAGATCGACCTGCTGCGCGAGCGGCTCGACGAGGTCGTGATCCCCTCGGCCGAGAACCTCACCCCGGTGCCCGTCCAGCTCCCCGACTGGCAGTCGCTGGCCTTTCCCCTGGTGGCCCGCGGGCGCAGCCTCGGCATGATGTGCCTCGGGCGCTCGGGCCGCTTCCCCGACGACGTCGCGCAGCTCGCGGAGGACCTCGGGCGGCGGGCGGCGCTCGCGATGGACAACGCCAGGCTCTACGCCCAGCAGGCCGACGCCAACCGCGCCCTCCAGCGCAGCCTCCTGCCGCCCGGCACGCCCGCCGAGACCCCCGGCCTCGACTACTCCGTGGTGTACGAGCCGGCGGGCGAGACCAACGAGGTCGGCGGCGACTTCTACGACCTGTTCACGACCGGTGAGAGCTCCTGGCGGTTCGCGATCGGCGACGTCTGCGGCACCGGCCCGCAGGCCGCGGCGGTCACCGGCCTCGCCCGCCACACGATCCGCCTGCTCGCCCGCGAGGGGTACGACGTGGCGTCGGTCGTCTCACGGCTGAACCAGGCGATCCTGGAGGAGGGTGAGCGGGCCAGGTTCCTGACCCTGCTCCACGGCGAGATCACCCGCACCGAGGACGGCCTCGACCTCTCGCTGATCTCCGCGGGGCACCCCGAGGCCCTGCGCCTGCGGCCGAGCGGCCTGGTGGAGGCCGTGGTGACCTCCCAGTCCCTGCTCGGGGTCTTTCCCGAGGCGGAGTTCGTCGCCGACCACGTCCACCTGGCGCCGGGGGACGTCCTGCTGGGCGTGACCGACGGGGTGACCGAGCGCAGGTCGGGCGAGCGGCTGCTCGACGACGACGGCGGCCTGTCCAAGCTCCTGGCCGAGTGCGCCGAGCTTTCGGCGCGGGGGGTGGCCGAGCGGATCCGCCGCGCTGTGCAGGACTTCGCGATCGAGCCGAGCGCCGACGACCTGGCCATCCTGGTCCTCAGGGCCGACTAGGCCGTCCGAAGGGCCGACCAGGGCCCCCGAGAAGGCCCCCTACCGGCCCCAAAGGCCGGTAGGGCCGGTCAGGAGCCGCTGGAGGCCGGCTGGGCGAGCCCGACGTGCTTGCGGGCGAAGTCGATCTGCGCCGACATCTGCCGGATCCGCTCCTCGACCACCAGCGTGCCGTGGCCCGCGTTGTAGCGGTAGACCTCGAACTCGTGCCGCCGCTCGGTCAGCTTCTCCAGGTACTTCTCGATCTGGCTGATCGGCGAGCGCGGGTCGTTCTCGCCGGCGAGCACCAGCAGCGGCGCCTGGAGCGAGTCGAGGTAGGAGATCGGGGACGACGCCGCGTACAGGTCGGGGACCTCCTGCGGAGAGCCGCCGAACAGGGCGCGGTGGTAGGCGCGCAGGCCCTCGGTCTCGTCGCCGTAAGCCGCCGCGTGGTCGGCGATCGGCACGGCCGCGATGCCCGCGACCCAGGCCTTCGGCTGGGTGCCGATGCCGAGGAGGGTGAGGTAGCCGCCCCAGGAGGCGCCCGCGAGCACGAGCCGTTCGGGGTCGGCGACGCCCTGGTTCACGGCCCAGTCGCGGACCGCCTTGACGTCGGCCAGCTCGATGTGGCCCACGTCACCCCGCAGGGCGTCCCGCCAGGCCGAGCCGTACCCCGTGGAGCCCCGGTAGTTCACGCGGACGACCGCGAAGCCGGCGTCGACCCAGGCGGCGACGTTCGGGAGGAAGGAGTCGTCGTCCTGCGCGGCCGGGCCGCCGTGCAGCAGGAACACCGTCGGGTACGGCGCGCCGCCGCCCTCGGGCCGGGACACCAGGGCGTGGACGCGCCCGCCCGGCCCCTCGACGAAGACGTCCTCCAGCGGTACGGACGGCGGCGCCGAGGGTCCCGACTGGTTCATGACCACGTGGCCGTCGCTTGACCTGATCACCGGGGGATGCGCGGCGCTCGACCAGGAGTACTCGACGGTGCCGTCCGGACGGGGCATCGCGTCGTGGATGACGCCGTGCAGGGTCTTGATCGGCGTCAGCCCTCCGCCACCGAGGTCGTACCGGAACAGCTCGGTCCTCGCGCGGTTGTTGTGGCCGATGAGCAGGGCGCGCCCGTCGTGGTACCAGTCGGCGGTGATCTCGCCGGGCACCCGCAGCCAGATCTCGCGCTGCTCGCCCGTCATCGGGTCCCAGACCAGGGGCTCGCGGCGGCCACGGCGCTCGTGCAGGGCGAGGATGCGCCGATCGGTCATGGTCGGGGCGAACCGCACGCCGGTGAAGCCCTTGCCGGGCCCGTCGTTCAGGTCGCCGACGACCTGGCCGTTGGGCTTGATCACGCGCAGCGCCGGGTGGCGGGAGTCACCGTGCTCGCTGTGGCTCACCGCGATCAGCGTGCCGTCGAGCGACATGCCCGCGACCTGGACGAACTCGCGGGACTCGTAGATGACCGTCGGCTTCTCGTCGCCGCCGAGGCGCGTGTGGAGAACCTGGAAGCCGTGGCGGCTGCTCCTGCCGACGGCGGCGGTGCCGGTGGCCGACAGCGCGAGGCCCGTCGGATGCCCGGGGGCGAGGTCGGGGTGGGCGGGCGTCTCGGGCCCGCCGTTGAACGGCTGGCGCATCCAGATGCCGAACTCGTCGCCGTAGGTGTCGGAGAACCAGTAGATCCACTGGCCGGTCGGGTCGATGGCGGCGTGGGAGGTGCCCCTCGGGCGGCTGGTCACCTGACGCGTGGCGCCGTTCGACCGGTCCCAGGCGTGGATCTCCCAGATGCCGGAGATGTTGCAGCGGTACACGGCCCGGGCCGGCGCCAGCCGTGCCCAGACGGGCAGCGTCATACGTGCCGCGCGGAACCTGGCCTGCCAGCGTTCCTCGGCCTTCATGGGCGTGCCCCTCCCTCACGCTCTCCCGGACCCGGGATAGGCGGGTTGCCGTTAAGTATGTCGCTTGGAAACGGAAGATGGCCTACAAAGTCGGGGAAATTCATAATTCCAGTTCGCCTAGGCGATCTTACGGAACAGGGACATCCGGCACGACATTTTCACGGCCATCGGGTTCGGAAGGCGTGAGATCTCCTTCCTGAGCGCCATCGGGTCGGTATGCCAGGCGTTCGGACCCATGCCTACCACGGTCTCGATGGCCTTGTGATCCAGCAGCATGTCCGACTCCTCGGTCACTTGCGCGGTTTCGGTGAAATGCGTTCCCAGCGCCTCCTCGACCCGCCGGCTCTTGGACTCGTCCACCGAGAGGAGGCCGAGCCTTTCCACCAGGGGAGCGAGGTGCCGCGGCGTCGGCGTCACCACGATGAGGACGCCGCCGGGACGCAGCACCCGGGCGAACTCGGGTCCGTTCCGAGGGGCGAACACGTCGAGCAGGACGTCCACGCAGCCGTCCCTGACCGGCAACGGCCGCCACACGTCCGCCACGACCGCGCCGACGCGGGGATGGGCACGGGCGGCCCGCCTGAGCGCGTGCTTGGAGACGTCGAGCGCGATCCCCACGTCACCGGGTCCCAGTGTCCCGGCGAGGTAGTGGCCCGTGCCCGCTCCCGCGTCCAGTACGACCCTACGGCCCCCCTCCGTACGTCCGGCACCCTCGCCGCCGTCCACGGTGCCGTGGCGGCCGGCCAGCTCGCGGAGCCGGCCGGCCAGGGAGGCGAAGTGTCCCGAGCCGAGGAACTCGGCCCGCGCGGCCACCATGGCCGGGGTGTCGGCGGTGCCGGGGACGCCGGACCCCGTCAGCAGGCTGACATAGCCCTGCCTGGCCACGTCGAAGGAATGACCGTGCGCGCATCGCACCACCGCGCCCTCGATGGCGAGATCGCCGCGGCACACGGGGCAGATGAGGTAGTCGATGACGTCGTCCAGCATGCCCTCATCATCCCGAACCGGGCGGCGGCCGGAAGGTCAGGCCGGGACCGAGGCGACCCCCGGTGACAGGAAGGGACGCCCGTTGACCTCGGCGGAGACGCCCGTACGGTCGAGGTACGGCGTGATGCCACCGGTGTGGAAGGGCCAGCCCGCGCCGAGGATCATGCACAGGTCGATGTCCTCGGCGGCGGCGACCACGCCCTCGTCGAGCATCAGCCGCACCTCCTCGGCCATCGCCCGCAGCGCGCGGTCGCGGACCTGCTCGGCGCCCGGCCCGGTCGCCCCGGACCCCTCGAAGATCTTCCGAGCCTCGGGGTCGATCGAGAAGTCCGGCGCGTAGACCCCGGGCTTGCCGGCCTTCACGAGCGCCCCGAGGTTCGCGGACACGCCGTACCTGCCGGGGAAGGCCTCGTGCAGGGTCTCGGCGACGTGCAGGGCCACGGCGGGGCCGACGAGCTGGAGAAGGGTGAACGGCGTCATCGGCAGTCCGAGGCCGTCCAGGGCGTGGTCGGCCGTCTCGATCGGGGTGCCCTCGTCGACCGCCCCGATGACCTCGCCCATGAAGCGGGTGAGCAGGCGGTTCACCACGAACGCCGGGGCGTCCTTCACCAGCACGCTGGACTTCCTCAGCGTCTTGCCCACCGCGAAGGCCGTGGCCAGCGACGCGTCGTCGGTGCGCTCGCCCCGGACGATCTCCAGCAGGGGCAGCACCGCGACCGGGTTGAAGAAGTGGAAGCCCACCACGCGCTCGGGGTGCCGCAGCTCCGACGCCATCGCGGTGACCGACAGGGAGGAGGTGTTGGTGGCCAGCAGGCACTCGGGGCCGACCACGGCCTCGACCTCGGCGAAGACCTGCCGCTTGACCTTGAGGTCCTCGAAGACGGCCTCGATGACGAAGTCGGCGTCGGCGAACGCGTCCTTGGTCAGCGACCCGGTCACGAGGCCCTTGAGCCGGTTGGCCTGGTCGGCGCTGATCCGGCCCTTGCCGAGCAGCTTGCCGACCTCGGCGTGCACGTATCCGACGCCCTTGTCGAGGCGGGCCTGGTCGAGGTCGGTGAGGACCACGGGCACCTCAAGGCGGCGGGCGAACAGCAGGGCGAGCTGCGAGGCCATGAGCCCGGCGCCGACCACGCCGACCTTGGTCACCTTGCGGGCCAGCGCCCTGTCGGGAGCGCCGGCGGGCCGCTTGGCCCGTCGCTGCACCAGGTCGAAGGAGTACAGCCCCGCCCGCAGCTCGTCGCCCATCAGCAGGTCGGCCAGCGCCGTCGTCTCGGCCTCGAAGCCCTCGTCACGGTGGGCCGTACGGGCCAGTTCGACCAGCTCAAGCGCCCGGTAGGGAGCGGGGGACGCGCCACGCAGCTTCAGGTCGACCAGGGTGCGAGCGCCCTCGACGGCCGCCTTCCAGGCCTCGGCGTCCTCGGTGAACGGCGGGCGGGGGACGGCCGCCTCGCCCGTCAGCACGCGGGAGGCCCAGCGCAGGGACTCCTCCAGGAAGTCGGCGGGCTCGAAGACCGCGTCGGCGACGCCGAGTTTGAACGCCTCGGTGCCCTTGATCATCCGATTCTGGGACAGGGGGTTCTCGATGATCAGCTTCAGCGCGTTCGCCGGGCCGATCAGGCGGGGGAGCAGCTGCGTGCCGCCCCAGCCCGGCACCAGGCCGAGGAAGCACTCGGGGAGCGCGACCGCGGGGACGCCCGACGAGATCGTGCGGTAGGTGCAGTGCAGCGCCACCTCCAGGCCACCGCCCATCGCCGCGCCGTTGACGAACGCGAACGACGGCACCTCCAGCTCTCCGAGCCGCCGGAACACCTCGTGCCCGAGCCGTCCGAGGTCCTCGGCCTGCTCGCGGGTCCGTACGAGCGAGGCGCCCTTCAGGTCGGCGCCTACGGCGAAGATGAAGGGCTTGCCGGTGACGCCGACCGCCGCGAGGTCGGTGCGGTCGCGGATGGCGTCGAGAGCCTTGTCGAGCTCGGCGAGGCCGCGCGGCCCGAAGGTGTTCGGCTTGGTGTGGTCGAAGCCGTTGTCCAGCGTGATCAGGGCCATCGTGCCCGCGCCGCCGGGCAGCCGGACGTCGCGTACGAGCGCGCCGGTCACTACCTCGTCGGCGAAGATCTTCGTGATGTCGCTCACTTGGCGCCCTCCCAGGCGAGGTTCTCCCAGACAACCGTGCCGCCCATGCCCATGCCTACGCACATCGTGGTGATGCCGTAGCGCACCTCGGGGCGGTCGGCGAACTCGCGGGCGAGCTGCGTCATCAGCCGTACCCCGGACGAGGCGAGCGGGTGGCCGAACGCGATGGCGCCGCCGTACGGGTTGACCCTCGGATCGTCGTCGGCGATGCCGAAGTGCTCAAGGAAGGCCAGCACCTGCACGGCGAAGGCCTCGTTGATCTCGAACAGCCCGATGTCGCCGATCGACAGCCCGGCCAGGCGCAGCGCCCGCTCGGTGGAGGGGATGGGGCCGACGCCCATCACCTCGGGGTCGACGCCGGCGAAGGCGTAGGAGACGAGCCTCATCTTGGGCGTCAGGCCCAGCTCGGCGGCGGCGTCCGCGGCGGCGATGATGCTGCCGGTGGCGCCGTCGTTGATGCCCGCGGAGTTCCCGGCGGTGACGTGGCCGTGCGGGCGGAAGGGCGTCTTGAGCGAGGCGAGGCCCTCGATGGTGGTGCCGGGGCGCGGGGGCTCGTCCTCGGTGGCAAGGCCCCAGCCCTCGGCGGCCTTGCGGGTCGCCATCGGCACCAGGTCGGGCTGGATCCTGTTGTCGGCGTACGCCTTGGCGACCTTCTCCTGCGAGGCGACGGCGTAGGCGTCGGCCCGCGCCTTGCTGATCGCCGGGTAGCGGTCGTGGAGGTTCTCCGCCGTCATGCCCATGATCAGCGCGGAGCCGTCGACCAGCTTCTCGGACAGGAAACGCGGGTTGGGGTCGACGCCTTCGCCCATCGGGTGGCGGCCCATGTGCTCGACGCCGCCCGCGATGGCGACGTCGTACGCGCCGAAGGCGATGCCGCCCGCCACGCTGGTGACCGCGGTCATCGCCCCCGCGCACATGCGGTCGATGGCGTAGCCGGGGACCGACTTCGGCAGCCCGGCCAGCACCGCGGCTGAGCGGCCGATGGTCAGGCCCTGGTCGCCGATCTGCGTGGTGGCCGCGATGGCGACCTCGTCGATGCGCTCGGGCGGCAGGTGCGGGTTGCGCCGCATCAGCTCGCGGATGACACGGACGACCAGGTCGTCGGCGCGCGTCTCGGCGTACAGGCCCTTGGGCCCTGACTTGCCGAAAGGTGTGCGCACGCCGTCGACGAACACGACGTCACGGGACGAAGGCACGGTTGGCTCCTCGCTGCCGGGTAGCTTCCGGCTTTGGGCTACTCGTGAGTAACATGATGCCATGGCCCCACCCCTGGTCGTGAAGGGGCTCGGGACCCCTACTCCGGCTGGGTTTCCCGCTGGAGCTGGCCTTCGGCCCACTCGGCCCATTCTTTCTGCAGGGCGCTGAACCGCAGGCCCCACTCAAGGGCGAGCCGGCCGTAGACCGAGAGATCGTCGTCTCCGGCGGACACCACGTCCTTCAGCGCGGCCAGCCTCTCATGCTGCTCGGCCCCGAACTCAGCACGTCGCCGCAGGTAGGCTCGTGCCTGCTCCTGGTCGACCTGGCCGAGGAAGAAGACGCGCAGCAGCATGTCGCTGCGCCCGGCATGGCTGGGCTCGACCTCCGTCAGCCAGTGGCGCAGCTCGGCCAGGCCCGTCTCGTCGATGGCGTACTCCTTGCGGCCACGCGGGCCCTGCGCCGCGACCTTGACGAGCCCGGCGTCGGCGAGGCGTGAGAGCTCGGTGTAGACCTGGCTCTGCGTGGCCGGCCACACGTTGGCCAGGGAGATCTCGAAGATCTTCAGCAGGTCGTAGCCGCTCGCCGGGCCCTGGGCGAGCATGCCGAGCAGTGCGTGTCGAAGGCTCATGACCGAGATCCTACATTCCAGTGTTGACAGGTCGCCATGGGACCTTCTAGTTTCGACATGTCTACATTGGAACGTCGAAAAGGTCCGACAATGATCCGCAGCTTCCTCGGTTTCCTCCCGTGGATCGTGTACGCCGTCATCGCCACCGGTGACGAGTGGCGCTACGGCGCGGTCGCCGGGCTCGTGATCGCCCTCCTGGTCATCGCCGCCGACCGCAGGTCGGGCAAGCAGTGGGACCAGATGGTGATCGAGTCCAGCGCGGCGGTGTTCTTCACGCTCGTCACGGTGATCTCCCTGGTCGCCCCGGAGTCCCCGCTCATGCCGTACGGCCCGGCCCTGGTCAACGCCTGGCTGGCGCTGACCGCCTGGGGCTCCCTGGCCGTCCGCAGGCCGTTCACCCTCGGCATCGCCCGGAGCATGACGACCCCGGAGGTGTGGCGGACGCCGCTGTTCTACCGGGTCAACGCGGTCATCACCTCGGCGTGGGGCGTGGCCTTCGTCGTCGCCGCCGTCTCGCTCGCCTTCCTGCTCCACAGCGCGCCGCACGCGACCGCCGTCGTGATCGCGGTCAAGGTCGTCACCTTCGTGGCCCCCGCCCTGTTCACCGCCCGCTACCCCAAGGCCGTCGCCGCCCGCTACGCCGCCTGAGCCACCCGTCTGGAGCGTCCATCATGTCCACCGCCACCCCCTCCTACCTGTCGGGCGAACTCGCCCCCGTCCCCGACGAGATCGGCGCCGTCGACCTGCCGGTCACCGGCGCCCTCCCGGCCGAGCTCACCGGGCGCTACTTCCGCAACGGGCCCAACCCGCTGCCCGGCCACGATCCGGGCCACTGGTTCGCCGGCGACGGCATGGTCCACGGGATCCGCCTGCGCGACGGACGCGCCGAGTGGTACCGCAACCGCTGGGTGCGCACCCGCAAGTTCACCGACGGCGCCGCCTACCTCGGCGCGGACGGCCCCGACCTGACGGCCGTCACCGCCAACACCAGCGTCATGCGCCACGCCGGCAGGATCCTCGCCCTGGTCGAGAGCGGCCTGCCGTACGAGCTGACGCCCGAGCTGGAGACGGTGGGGCCCTGCGACTTCGGCGGGCGGCTGACCACCGCGATGACGGCGCACCCGAAGCGCGACCCGGTCACCGGAGAGCTGCACTTCTTCGGCTACGGCGTCCTCGCGCCCTTCCTGACCTATCACCGCCTGTCGGCCGCGGGGGAGCTGGTGGAGAGCCGCGCCGTGGACGTTACCGGCCCGACCATGGTCCACGACTTCGCGATCACCGAGAACCACGTCGTGTGGCTGGACCTGCCCGTAGTGTTCGACATGGAGCGCGTGGGGCGCGGCCTGCCGTTCCAGTGGGACGACTCCTACGGCGCCCGGCTCGGTGTGATGGACCGTGCGGGGCGGGTGACCTGGTTCGACGTCGATCCCTGTTACGTCTTCCACGTCGGCAACGCCCGTGAGGACGCCTCGGGCCGGGTGGTGCTCGACGCGGTCCGCTACTCGCCGGGCGCCTTCGCCCGGATCTGGCCCCGCGTCGGCGGCAGCGCCGTGCCCGCCGCCGAGACGGGTGGCGCCGTGCTGCACCGGTGGGTGCTCGACCCCGCGAGCGGCGCGGTGAAGGAGGAGCAGCTCGACGACCGCGCCGTGGAGTTCCCCACGCTCGACGAGGACCTGCTCGGCCGGTCGAGCAGGTACCTGTACACCGTCACCGGGGACGCGGTGGTGAAGTACGACACCGTGGCCGGCACATCCCGCGTGCGGGATCTGGGCGCTCGGCCGGGCGAGGCGGTCTTCGTGCCCGCCTCCGGTGCCCGGGCCGAGGACGGAGGGTGGCTGCTGTCGATCGTCAACGACCGTGAGGGCTCGGAACTGCTCGTCCTCGACGCCGCCGGACTGGACTTCGTCGCCTCCGTACGGCTGCCGCGCCGCGTCCCCGCGGGCTTCCACGGGACCTGGATGCCCGACCGCTGACGACGCCACTGGGGGCGCGGTGGCGCGCTTGTCAGGCGATGCCGGTGAGCAGGGTGCGGGCGAGGCCGGCGGCGAAGTCGCCGATGCTCTTCGGCGAGCCCTCCTCGCCCATGAAGTGCCGCAGGAAGGCCCGCTGGTAGCAGGCGCCGAGAAGCAGCGCGGCGGCCGACTCGGGGTCGGCGTCCGCGCGGATATGGCCGTCGGCGCGCAGGACGTGAAAGAAGCGGGCGAGCGCGTCCAGCGGCTTGTGCGGGCCCGCGCCCAGCTTGCGCAGCCCCTCGCGGTGGCGCTGGAGCAGCGCCGGTTCCGCGAAGAGCGAGGAGCCGATCGGCATGCTCGCCTCGTAGAACAGCGTGGCGTTGTGGGCGATGTCGGTGAGGCACTGCTCGGCCGTACGCTCACCCAGGTCCTCGGACAGCTCCGCGATCAGGGAGCCCAGCGCGGGCAGCCGCTCCTGCAGGACGCAGATGAAGAGCTCCTCCTTGCCGGAGAAGTGCCGGTAGAGGGCCGCCTCCGAGCATCCGGCCTCACGGGCGATCTCCTTGGTGGTGACGCGGGCGAGGCCCATCGTGCGCATCAGATGCTCGGCGGCCGTGAGGATGCGTTGCCGTGTGCGAGCGCCGGCGGCGGTGCGCTGATGGGGCATGGGAGCGGTTCTTCCTTTCGGCGGTCCCGGGCTTTGCCCGCGCGGAGAGCGGGTACTCATCCTATGATGTGAGTGAGTGCTCACCAACTTATGGGGGATGTCTCATGAAGCTCACCGTCTTCGGAGCTACCGGCGGCACGGGCAGAGAGGTCGTCCGGCAGGCGCTGGACGCCGGGCACCAGGTCGCCGCGGTCGTGCGCGATCCCGCGCGCCTGCCCATCAGCCACTCCGCGCTGGAGGTGGTGACCGCCGACGTCACCAGCCCCGAAGCGCTGCGCCCCGCGCTCGCCGGCCGGGAGGCCGTCATCTCGGCGCTCGGGGCGAACAGCCGCAAGGAGGCGGGCATCGCGTCGATGGCGCTGCGGTCGATCCTGCGGGCGATGGACGCGAGCGACGTGCGCCGGCTCGCGGTCCTCAGCGCGGTGCCGGTCGGCCCCGTCCCCGAGGGGGAGGCCCTGTGGTACCGGGCGATCGCGCTGCCGCTGCTGCGCAGGACCCTTCGCGACGTGTACGCCGACCTCGGGGCGATGGAGCAGGAAGTCCGGCACAGCGCGGTCGAGTGGACCATCGTCCGCCCGCCCCGCCTGACCGACAAGCCGCTCACGGGCACCTACCGCCGGGTCGTCGGGGGGAACGTGCCGCGCGGCTACACGATCTCGCGGGCCGACCTGGCGCACGCGCTGCTCGCGGTGGTGGACGACCCCGCGACGGTGAAGCAGGTGGTCGGGGTGGCGTACTGACCCGCGCCCACGACGTGCCCACCTGCCGGAGTGACGCCACGCCGGCGGGGGTGAGGGCATCGGGCGATCACCCGCGAGCCCCGATCGCTAGTCTGGCCGCACTGCCGTCCGGACGAGGGAGTGCGATGTCGTACGCGCCCAGGTCGATCGCGGGTGTCGAGGTGATCCCGCTGTGCGACGCGGTGGGCCCGATTGGGGGTGACCTCAGGCAGCCGGTGCGAGAGATCCTCTCCGGGGGCTCGCCCGACGACTGGGCCAGGGTCCCCGGCGACGACTGGGTCCTGCACTTCCGCTGCTACCTGCTGCGCGACCGCGCGGGGCGTACGGTCCTGGTGGACACCGGCATCGGCGGGTCGGACTCGCCCGCGTCGAGCTGGGCGCCCGTGCCAGGGGGCCTGATGGGCGAGCTGGCCGCGCGGGGCGTCGCGCCGGGGGACGTCGGCACCGTGGTGCTCACCCACCTGCACAGCGACCACGCCGGCGGCGCCGTGGCCGACGGCGTCCCCGCGTTCCCCGACGCCCGGCACGTCCTCCAGCGGGCCGAGGTCGACTGGATCGAGGGCACCGGTCCGCATCCCATCCTGGAGCGGGTGCTCCGCCCGCTGACCGGGCTGGTCGACGTCGTGGAGGGCGACGCCGAGGTCGTCCCCGGCGTCCGCGTCCGGCTCGCACCCGGTCACACGCCTGGCCACCAGGTGGTCGAGATCGGGACGCTGACGCTGACGGGCGACGCGGTGCTCCATCCCGTCCAGCTCGTCAACCCGGCGATCACCTACGCCCACGACCTCGACCCCGAGCTGGCGGTGTCGACCAGGGAGGACCTCCTGCGCGAGGTGCGCGCCCGCGGCGGCCTGATCGGCACCGGGCACTTCCCCGAGGCCTTCACCGAGCTCGGCCCTATTTCGTGATCGTCTCCGCCGTGTCCCGCACCTTTCCAAGGCCCTCGCTGAGCTGGGAGATCAGCTTGCGCGCCTTGCCGCGATAGCGCAGCACCTGGACGGCGCCGAGGATCCAGACGGGGTACTGCACGGCGAAAGCCCAGCGGTAGGCCGGAAGGCCGACGCCGCCGCGGAGGTCCAGCGCGATGCCGATGAGGGCGATCACCGCCATGGTGGCGACGAAGCCGCCGCCGTTGACGATGCCGGTGGCCACGCCGATGCGCGTGGCCGGGTTGAACGTCCGGGCGAAGTCGAACCCGATCATGGAGCCAGGGCCGTTCCCGGCGAGCACCACCACCAGGACCACGAGCAGCCAGACGGGTGCGCGCCCCGGCCACAGCAGCACGGCGGTCCAGGCCCCGGCGGTCGTGCCGATGACGATCAGCACCATGCGCGACCGGTGGAAGGGGTGGCGTCCGGCGAGGTAGCCGAGCACGGGCCCGCACGCCATGCCCAGCAGGGTGAGCGTGGTGAGCAGCACGCCCGCCGTGGCGGGCCGCAGCCCCTGGCCCTCGACCAGGAACGGGTAGCCCCACAGCAGCAGGAACGCGGCGGCGGACGACTGGGTCGCGGCATGGGTCCACATGCCGAGGCGGGTCCCCGGCTCGGCCCACGCCTCGCGGAGGCGTGGGCGCTCGGCCGCCTCCGCCGGGCGGGAGTCGCGCAGCAGCACCGCCACCAGCGCCAGGGAGAACCCGCCGACGGCGGCGGCGGTCAGGAAGGTGGGCGTCCAGCCGTAGCGGTGCAGGCCCTGGATGAGCGGCACGGCCGAGGCGATCGCGCCGAGCTGCCCGAGCAGGCCGGTGAGCTGGACGATCAGCGGGTTGCGCCGCGCGGGGAACCAGACGCTGACGAGCCGGATGACGCTGATGAACGTCATGGCGTCGCCGCAGCCCACCAGGATCCTGCCGCCGACGGCGTCGAGCAGGCCGCCTGAGAGGGCGAAGACGAGCTGGCCGCAGGCCATGACACCGGCCCCGATGAGCAGCATCCGCTTGGAGCCGAGCCGGTCGACGAGCATGCCGACGGGGATCTGCATCCCGGCGTACACCAGGATCTGGAGCATGGCGAGCATCGAAAGCCCGGTCGCCCCGACGCCGAGGCGGAGGCCCGCTTCGATGCCGGCGACGCCGAGCGACTGGCGGTGGAAGACGGCGACGGCGTAAGCGAAGACGCCGATGACCCAGATGATCCAAACCCGTCTGGGTACCCGCTCGCCCGCCATGATGGAATATTTTACTGTTTGGTCGTTTCTGAACTGTTACCGGGATCTTTGTCCCAGGTGCGCGACTACGGGGCCGGCCCTTGAGGGAGTGGCGCCGTCCTCGGCGTTACGGTCGGATCATGGCTGCGATCTCGTCTGACCTCTTCTACGAACGGATCAACAAGACCCTCGCGAGTTCGGGGGCGCTCATCACCGATCCGTCAGGCCGCGTGCTGCTCGTCAAGCCCAACTACCGCGACCACTGGCTCTGGCCCGGCGGTCACGTGGACGAGGACGAGACTCCGGACGAGGCGTGCGCGCGCGAGATCACCGAGGAACTGGGGCTCACCCTGCCGGTCGGCAGGTTCCTGGGCGTGCACTGGGTGCCGCCGTTCTCCGAGCGCCCGCTGCCCCTGGTGCACTTCCTGTTCGACTGCGGCACCCTGCCGGGCGCCGAAGGCGTCATCCTCCAGGAGGAGGAACTGGACGAATGCGGCTTCTTCGACGTGGACGAGGCCAAGGCACTGATGCCGTCCTACCTGATCCGCCGCCTCCACGCCGCCCTCGAAGCGAAGGCCCAGGGCACGACCTTCTACCTCACCGGCGGCTCCCCTGACTACGCCCTCTGAGCCGGACAGGAGGTGATCACGATGCGTCTATTCTCGCCTACGAAGATCAGGTTCGCATCGCGGGTGGAGGACGCTCGCGGCAGAGGGTGCGCGGCGGGTCGAGTCCCCGGCGTAGCAGATTGGGAGCTTCCTGTTGAACAGTGCCGAGGGGCCCTTCCGTCTGATCGTCACGGGGGGCGGGACGGGGGGCCACACGTACCCCGCTCTCACCGCGGTTCGCACACTCCAGGCCAGGCTCGCGGCCACGGGCAGGACCGTTGACGTCCTGTGGGTCGGAGCGGCTCACGGCCTGGAGGCCCGCGTCGCCCCGGCCGAGGGGATCGCTTTCGCCGCGGTCGCCACAGGCAAGGTACGCCGGTCAAGCAATCCGCTGAAGATGATCTCACCTGCCAACCTGGCCGACATGTTCCGCGTGCCGCTGGGCGTCGCGCAGGCCCGCTCGATCGTCGCCCGTTTCCGCCCTGACGTGGTGCTGTCCACAGGCGGCTACGTCGCCGTCCCGGTGGGTCTGGCGGCCAAGCTGTGCCGCCGTCCCCTGGTGGTCCACGAGCAGACGGTCCGCCTGGGCCTGGCCAACCGGCTCCTCGCCCGCGCCGCGAGGCGGATCGCGGTGTCGTCGGAATCGACCGTGCCGCTGCTGCCGGAGTCCGCCCGCGCGATCGCCACCGTCACCGGGAATCCCGTACGGCCCGAGGTGCTGCGCGGCCGTCCGGACCGGGCGGTGGCGGCCCTGGGCATCGCGGGCTTCGACGGGCTACGCCCGACCGTCTACGTCACCGGCGGCGCCCAAGGATCGCAGCAGATCAACGGGCTGGTGACCGACATTTTGCCGTGGCTGCTGTCCCAAGCGAACGTCGTCCACCAGTGTGGGCCCGCGAACGTCGAGGACATGCGCCGGCGTGCCGCGGAGCTCCCGGGGGATCTGGCGGCCCGCTACCTGCTCACCGGCTACGTCGGCGCCGAGCTGCCTGATGTCCTGGCCCTGGCCGACGTGGTCGTCTCCCGCAGCGGCGCGGGCACGATCGCCGAACTGACCGCGCTGGGCAAGGCCGCGGTCCTCGTCCCACTGGCCAGTTCCGCCGCCGGCGAGCAGACGCACAACGCGCGACACCTGGCCGAGGCCGGCGCCGCGGTCGCCCTGCTCGCCGAGGTGTCCCCGGACGCCCTGAGGGAGGCTGTGGCCCCGCTGCTCGCCGACCCGGGCCGGCGAGCAGCCATCGCGACGCGGGCCCGCTCTCACGGTCGGCCCGACGCGGCAGACCGGCTCGTCGACATCTTGCTGTCCGTCGCCCCGCGATGAGCGGGTCGTCGAGTGGGCGTGGGGGTCAGGGGATGTAGATGTTGGGCTGGGCCGGGGTCGTCATGCCGTTGCCGATGAAGAAGCTGGGGTGGGGCGGCTGGTTGTAGGCGGTGTTCTGCCAGGCGATGGCCTCGCGGTACTGGGTGTCGTGCATCAGGGTGAAGACGCGCCGGTCGGTCACGGCCGTCGTCGTGTAGACGCGCAGCGCCGTGTTGTCGGTGGTCGGCCAGACGATCTCCTCACGCCAGTCGCCGAACAGGTCGGCCGACAGCGAGGGCGTCGCCTTGGTGCCGTTGTTGGAGTGGACCCCGGAAGCCGTGAGCAGGCGGCTCTCGCCGCTGGTCGTGTACTTGTCGACCTGGGTGCGGTCGACGAGCTCGCGCACCGGGTCGGCGTCCCACCAGGCCAGGAAGTTCATCGAGGAGGGCTTGCGGCCCACGTTGGCGCCCTTGGTGTTCAGCAGGCCGTCGGCGGCGGCGGACCACGACTCGGCGCCCGCGCTGCCCGACCAGATGTCGCCTGAGACGCCGCGCCCGTTGTCGCCGTTCGACGGGGTCGTCCACAGGATCTGGCCGGTACGGGCGTCGGCCATCCACGAGCTCGGCTTGCTGCCGTCCTCGTCGACCTTGAACACCTCAAGGCCGGACCGCGACGGGTCGAGGTCGCCGACGTGCATGGCGTCTCCGTGGCCGTTGCCGGTGTTCCACAGGCCCCTGCCGGTGTCGTCCACGCACATGGCGCCGTAGACGATCTCGTCCTTGTGGTCGCCGTCCACGTCCGCGACGGACAGGTTGTGGTTGCCCTGGCCCGCGTACGCGCTGTTGCCCGAGCTGCTGGAGTCGAACGTCCACCGCTTGGTCAGCGTGCCGTTGCGGAAGTCCCAGGCCGCGATGACCGTGCGGGTGTAGTACCCGCGCGCCATGACCAGGCTGGGCCTGGTGCCGTCCAGGTACGCCGTCGCGGCCAGGAACCGGTCGACCCGGTTGCCGTAGCTGTCGCCCCAGGACGACACGGTGCCACGCGGAGGGTCGTAGTTCACCGTGGACATCGCGGCCCCGGTCTGGCCGTTGAACATCGTCAGGTACTCGGGCCCGGACAGGATGTAGCCGGAGCTGTTGCGGTAGTCCGCCGAGGAGCTGCCGATGACCCTGCCGGTGCCGTCGACCGTGCCGTCCGCGGTCTTCATGGCGACCTCGGCCCTGCCGTCGCCGTCGTAGTCGTACACCTGGAACTGCGTGTAGTGGGCTCCGGCGCGGATGTTGCGCCCGAGGTCGATCCGCCACAGGCGGGTGCCGTTGAGGCGGTAGGCGTCCACGTAGACGTCGCCGGTGTAGCCCGACTGAGAGTTGTCCTTGGAGTTCGAGGGGTCCCACTTGAGCACGAACTCGTACTGGCCGTCGCCGTCGAGGTCACCCACGCCGGCGTCGTTCGCGCTGTAGGTGTAGGCGACGCCGTCGGGCGACGTGCCGCCGGACGGGGGCTGTATGCGCACGTCGAGGTAGTCGCCGCCCCCGAAGCGGAGCGACGGCTCCGAGGCGGCCTGCTCGGCGCCGTTGACGACCGGGCGCACGGTGTACGACGCGTCCGCCGCGGCGCCGCTGTCGAAGTAGTTCGTGGAGCCGGTGATCGGTGAGGAGTTCAGCTTGGTCGTGCCCCGGTAGAGGTTGAAGGCCACGCTCGCGGGGTCGGTGCCCAGCATGCGCCAGGTGACGAAGTTTCCGCTGCCGGACCTGGCGCTGATGAGCCCCCGGTTCAGCCTCTCCGCCTGGCGCGCGTTCGCCGCCGGGGTCGTGGACGTGGGGGTGGGCGTCGGGGTCACGGTGGGCGTCGCCGTGGGGGTCACCGTGGGGGTCGCGGTCGGCGTGGCGGTCGGTGTCGGCCCGGTGGAGCCCGTGCAGGTGACGCCGTTGAGCGCGAACGAACCGGGGACCGGGTTGCTGGAGTTGTTCCACGAGCCGTTGAAGCCGAACGAGGTGCTCGCGCCGGTGGCGAGCGCGGAGTTGTAGCCGGCGTCGGCCGCGGTCACCTGCGCACCGCTCTGGGACACGGTGGCGCTCCATGCCTGGACGACCTGCTGGCCCGCGGTGAAGTTCCACACGAGCTTCCAGCCGTTGATCGCGTCACCGAGGTTGGTCACGCTGACGTCCCCGGTGAAGCCTCCGGCCCATTGGGAGGACACCGTGTAGTCGACCCGGCAGCCCGCGGCGGCGGCCTCGGCTCCGGCCGAGACGGTCGTGACCGCGGCGGCCAGCGTGATCGCCGCCGATCCCGTGACCACCAGTCGACGCATCGGGGATTTCGCGATGTGGCGCATGACTCTCCCTTTCACGAGAGATTTATCGAAGCGCTTCAATTTCCACGATCGGTAAATCTGCCAGGGCGGCCGCCTGCGAATCCGGATCTGGACGGGAACCTAGATGAACGCACGCGAAACCGCCATTTGGGCGGTCTCACGGCCGTTCTTCCGATCAGTGAGGCCGCGGGGGTAAACCAGTGCTCACCTGGGGGTATCAATGCGACGCCGCGAGTCTCCGGCATGAGAGGTGCTGAAACTTTCAACGGCCGAGCGTGTCTGCGACGGGGAGTGACGGTATTGGGTACGGACCCCGGTACGGCCGGAAACGGAGACCCCGGAAACAGTGGTCCGGCGCACGGCGGTACGGGGGACGGAACCCCGGGGCACCGTGGTTTCGGGGAGGGGGGAGGAGGCTTCCGGTGGTGGCGGCCGTTGTCCAGGTGGCTTCTGGAGGGACCGTCGACCAAGGACGCGCACGCGACCCCCTCCAGGCAGCATTCCTGGTGGCGCGTCATGTGCCTCACCGGGGTGGACTACTTCTCGACCCTGGGGTACCAGCCGGGCATCGCCTTCCTGGCCGCGGGCCTGCTGTCGCCCATCGCCACGCTGGTGCTCGTGGCGGTCACGCTGTTCGGCGCGCTGCCGGTCTACCGCCGCGTCGCGGAAGAGAGCCCGCACGGGCAGGGCAGCATCGCCATGCTCCAGCGCCACCTGCCGGGGTGGCCCGGGAAGTTCCTCGTGCTCGTGCTGCTCGGCTTTCTCGCGACCGACTTCATCATCACCATAACCCTCTCGGCCGCCGACGCCACCGCGCACGTCATCGAGAACCCCCTCGCGCCTGGCGTGCTGCACGGTCACAGGATCGGCGTCACGCTTGCGCTCGTCGTGCTGCTCGCGGTGGTGTTCCTCGCCGGGTTCAGCGAGGCCATCGGCATCGCGGTGGGCCTGGTCACCGTCTACCTGGCCCTCAACCTGGTCGTCGTCGGGGTGGCCTTCCAGCACCTGCTCGCCGCGCCCGGTCCTGTGCTCCACTGGGAGGCGCTGCTGACCGCGCGCTACTCCAGCCCGCTCGTCATGATCGGCGTGGCGTTGCTGGTCTTCCCCAAGCTGGCGCTGGGACTGTCGGGCTTCGAGACCGGTGTCGCCGTGATGCCGCTGATCCGGGGCTCGGGCGACGACGACCCCGAGCGTCCCCTGGGCAGGATCAGGGGAGCGAGACGACTGCTCACGACGGCGGCGTCGACCATGAGCTTCTTCCTCATCGCCAGCAGCTTCACCACGGCCGTTCTCATTCCCCCCGGGCAGTTCGCGCCAGGTGGCAAGGCCAATGGCCGTGCCCTCGCCTACCTCGCCCACAGCTACCTGGGCGAGGGATTCGGCACGGTCTACGACGTCAGCACGATCACCATCCTGTGGTTCGCGGGGGCGTCGGCCATGGCAGGCCTGCTGACGGTCGTGCCGCGCTACCTGCCGAGGTACGGCATGGCGCCGCACTGGGCCACGGCCACCCGCCCGCTCGTCCTGGTCTTCACCGCCGTGGCGTTCACCATCACGATCATCTTCAGGGCCGACGTGGACGCCCAGGGCGGCGCGTACGCCACGGGTGTGCTCGTCGTGATCCTCTCGGCCGCGCTGGCCGTGACGATCTCGGCCCACCGGCGGCGAGATCGGCGAGGGGTCGTCCACTTCGGCGTGATCACGCTGGTCATCGCCTACACCGCGGTCGCCAACATCTTCGAGCGGCCCGAAGGCATCAAGATCGCTTCGTTCTTCATCGGCACGATCATCCTGACCTCCTTCGTCTCCCGGGCCACCCGGTCGCTCGAACTGCGGGTGGAGGAGGTCAGGCTGGACGAGCGCGCGCGGGAGTTCGTCCGGGAGGCGGCGGCACCGGGGCAGCTCGTCCTGGTCTCCACCAACCCGGACGAGCGCGGACGCGTCGACTACCACGCGAAGGAACGGCGGTCCCGCCGGCTGCACCGCCTGCCCGCGGACGTACCCGTGCTCTTCCTTGAAGTGACGATCGGCGACGCCTCGGAGTTCAGCAGCACGCTGGAGGTCAAGGGCGAAGAGCGTGAGGGCTGCCGCTTCCTCACCACCCGGAGTCCCTCGGTGCCCAACTCGATCGCCGCGATCCTCCTCCACCTGCGGGACATGACCGGTCTCAATCCGCAGATCTACTTCCACTGGCCCGAGGGCAATCCCGTGCTCGCCCTGCTCGGCTATCTCATCCTCGGCGGAGGCGACGTCCCCCAGCTGACCCGGGAGATCCTCCGCAGGGCCGAACCCCGCGCGGACCGGCGTCCCCAGGTCCACGTCGGCTGAAGACGCCACGCGCACCATAGGGCGCCACGCGTACCGCTGAGGTCAGGATGCCGGCAGGCTCGTCTCCATCAGCCGGCGCTCGAACCACGAGATGGTGCGCAACAGCCCGGTGGTCACGTCGATCTCGGGACGCCAGCCGAGCCGGCGCGCGGCCAGAGACGTGTCAGGGCGGCGGACGCCCGGATCGTCCACCGGCCTGTCGACGAACGCGATCGGCGACGACGACCCCGTCAGGTCGCGGACGATCGTGGCGAGCTGGAGCATCGACAGCTCAGAGGGGTTGCCGATGTTCACGGGTCCCTCGAAACCGCTGTCGGCCAAGGTGAGCACGCCGTGCACGGTGTCGTCGACGTAGCAGATCGACCGGGTCTGGCTGCCGTCCCCTGTGACGGTGATCGGCTCCCCGTGCAGGGCCTGGCGGACGAAGGTCGGGATGGCCCGCCCGTCGTGGGGCCGCATGCGCGGGCCGTACGTGTTGAAGATGCGCACGATGGCCGTGTCCACGTCATGGGAGTTCCGGTAGGCCGTCGTCAGCGACTCGGCGAACCGTTTCGCCTCGTCGTACACGCTGCGCGGCCCCACAGGGTTGACGTTCCCCCAGTAGGTCTCGCGCTGCGGGTGCTCCAGCGGGTCCCCGTACACCTCGCTGGTCGAGGCGAGTACGAAGCGGGCGTCCTTCTCCCGCGCGAGGCCCAGCGCGTGCAGCGTGCCGAGACTGCCGACCTTGAGCGTGGCGATCGGATGGCGAAGGTAGTCGGTCGGCGACGCGGCCGAGGCGAAGTGCAGCACCAGGTCCACCTCACCCGGCACGTGGACGAAACCCGTGAGGTCGCACTCCACGAGCCGGAACCTCGGGCGGCCCATCAGGTGCTCCACGTTGGCCGGCGAGCCGGTGAGGAAGTTGTCCATGCAGATCACGGAGTCGCCCTCGGCCAGCAGGCGCTCGCACAGATGCGAGCCGAGGAATCCCGCGCCTCCGGTGACCACCACCCGGCGTGCCGTCATGGAACGCTCACCCCCATCAGGTTCACGACGGCATCCAGTAGCGCTTCGGTGCCGATCTCCAGCAGGCCCGCATCGGGCCGTCGAGTCCGGGGAAGGAGCATGGCCTCAACCTTCCGCCGTGGCGAGCCTGTCCAGGCGGTCGCCGACCAGGCCGCGGTACACCGATTCCGTCTGGGCGGCCACGAGCGGCCAGCCGTACCTCGACCGCGCGCGCCGCATCCCGGCGGTGGCGAGCGAGGTACGCGTGTCGGGCCTGGCCAGCAGGTCGCGGAGCACTTCGGCGAGGACCCTCGGGCGTCGCGGGGGCACCAGGACGCCGCAGCCGGCCACCGTGTCCAGGTGCCCGCCGACCGCCGACGCGACGACCGAGACCCCGCAGGCCATCGCCTCCAGCGGCACCATCCCGAACGGCTCGTACCACGGCGTGGCGACCACGACCTGCGCGGACCGCATGAGGGCGGGTACGCCCGCGCGGTCCACGCCGCCGATCAGGCGCACCCGCCCGTCCAGGCCGGACGCGGTGGCCAGCCTGCCGAGCCGCAGCGCCTCGTCGTCGCCGGGCTCGCCACCCGCGATGATCAGATGGGCTCCTGGCACGTGCGGCATCGCCTCGATGATCGTGTCGACGCCCTCGCTGGGGACGAGCCTGCCGATGCTGAGGATCCGGATGTACCCGTTCTGGTCGGCGTGCCGCATGATGGGGCCGTCCGGGCGGAACAGCCCGAGGTCGACGCCGCAGGGTACGACCGTGACACGGTCGACCGGCACACCCAGCGCCGTGAGCTCCTTGAACTCGTCGGTGCAGGTGGCGATGACCGCGGACGCGCGCTGCCCGATGTCGTACTCGATGGCGACGCGGCTCGGGGGGCTGGGGTCGGCCGTGCCCTGCCAGCGCCGTTCGACCGCGCCGAGCGCGTGGAACGTCTGGACGACCGGTACGCCCAGCTCGCCGGCCGCCGTGAGCGTGGCCATCCCGCTCATCCAGTAGTGGGCGTGCGCCACGTCGGGCCGTTCGGTCTGCCAGCGTCGCGCGAGGTAGGCGGCGAAGGCGGGCATGTAGGGCAGGAGCTCGTCCTTGGGGACCGGTTCGGGCGGCCCCGCGGGAACGTGCTCGACGGTCACGCCCGGTGCCATCGGGGCCGTGCCGGGGTCGTCCTTGTCCGTGCGCCGCGTGTAGACCGTCACCTCGTGCCCGAGCGTGGCGAGCGCGGCGGCGAGGCCCGCGACGTGGACGTGCTGCCCGCCCGAGTCCACCCCTCCGGCCGCGGCCAGCGGGTTGGCATGTTCGGACACCATGGCGATCCTCATCGCGCCGCTGCCCGATCATGAAACATGGCGTTGATCCCCAGAACCCGCATCGGCTTACCTCCGTTGGGCGGCAGGGAGTCTGGTTACCGAGAGCAGCGGCGGCTAAACGCGGCTTTGCGCATAAGTCGAGGTATACAGCATGGAATCTTGAGATTTGTCACGCTAAGTATCGGCTGGCTGGGTTTTATCGCCGTACGGCCCGGGTAGCCAACGCTCGGGGGAACGGCTGCGGAGGTCGGCAGTACCGACCGGGGTTTTCCTTCGCGGACGATGAGATTTTTCGAACGGAAGGGTGTCCGGTCAGTCAGCTTTCGAGGACTTCCCTGACGCCGGCCGCATAGCGGGTCTGGGCCGAAAGCCACTGGGTCGAAAGCTATGACCGGAAACGGGGTGGTCATGGCAAGGGGCGGTGATGGTCCAGCTTCGGGTCAGTGACGGGGGTCGCTCCACGTGGAGGCGTCGGCGCAGATGCGGATCTCCACGATCCTGCTGATGTGCCGGCCCCCGCACCGGTCGCCCGGCACCACGAGGTGAGGCCCCTGCTCGTCCAGGTCCCGCCCGTCCATCTGGACGGCCAGCAGCACCTCCGCGTTGCCGAACTCCGGATCGATCTCCCCCCACGACAGCACCGCGTGGTGACCGTCGCCCCCCAGCACCGAGACCAGGAACCGCAGCCGGTCCTTACGCCCGGACGCGTCGAAGGTCGGCTCGGCCGCGCGGGCCACGTCCACCAGAAGCGGACCGGCGAAGTGGTGCCGCCGTACCCCCGACCTCCGGCAGAGGAACGTCGCCTCCGCCTCCCGCTGCGGCATGCCCCGAAGGTCCTCCACGGTGAGCTGCCCCGGCGCCCGCAGGTCACCCGCCAGGCGTACCCGTGCGCGGGGGGACACCCCGTCCGAGAGTCCGATCAACGTGGGCTGCATCAGCCCCTCCTCGCCACCAGGCCACGCACCCGCGCATGGGGCCGTATTAACACAGCATGCCCTCCCCTTGACTAATCAACAACCCATATGCCAGCTAAATGAGGCATATGGGTTGCATATTCGAAAGACAGCCGGAATCCTCCCTCGCATACGCCTAAGTGCCGGGTGAAGAGCAGGTCAGGGGCTGCTGGTGAGGAATCGCTGCGGCAGGTTGAGTATGGCGGTGGCTCCGTCAGGGTCCGCGAGCCGGGCGGCCAGGGTGCGCTCGGCGAGCCGTGGCGGGAGGGCGGCGTTGAACTTCAGGCCTTCGATGGCCTTGGAGTCCGGTTCGGGCAGGCACAGGCCCACGGCCGCGTTCCCGACGGCGGACCTCCAGGTCTGCCTGGTCACGTCGGTCCTCAGGAGTACCTGACGTATCGCCTGCATGAGCGGGAAAGAGGCTCCTTGGGGAAGTCCGCCGGTCTGCCATCGGGCGCGCCCGCCGCGTTCCGCCGCTTCCACGAAGCAGCGGCGGCGCTTCCAGTCGATCCAGGTGACCCGCCAGCTCCGGCCCGCGAGGAGGAGCAGGCGCGGGCCTGCCTCGCGGTCGGAGAGCAGCGACGGGTCGGTACGGCCGAGTTCCGTACGGCCGTGCAGGACGGTGAACTGCGGTGCGGCGGTGAAAACGGTGGTGAGTTCCATGAAGTGGCGGTGTCCGAAGACCTTCTCGGCCGCGGGCCCGATGAAGAGCATGCCGCCGTCGGTGTCGACGAAACCCGCGGAGAGGAGGTGCCAGGCCCGCGATCCGCCGTTCTGTTAACGCCTCTTCAACGGCAGATCCCTGGGATCGATTCGGCGATCTCGGGCGGCTGACGTCTACATCCACGACTGAACCCGCGCACCGCAGCGCCCCTGTCCTCCATGGAGGCAGGGGCGTCCTGCTGTCCGGCTGCGGACGATCAGCCCGGCCCGCGAGCATGGGCGGCATGGACACCGAGTTGAGCGCCGCCATCGCCGCGTTGGTCGAAAGCCTCCAGGGCCGAAGCGGATCCCCGTGAAGGGCGCTGCCCAACGGCACTTCGGGCTGCCCGCGAGGCTTGCCGGGCACTGCTGTGGTCGAGAAGCCACATCGGTCCGTCCGGTTCCCGGTCGCGGTAGTCGGCGTCAGGTGGGTGGCGAGGCTTCTGCCGTTTGAGAGGACAGGCGCCACCGGGCCCAGACGGTCTTGCCGGGGCCGTCGGGGAGCGGGGTCAGGCCGCAGTCGTGGGCAAGGGCGTCGACGATGGTCAGGCCGCGGCCGTGTATGGCCTCGATGCCGAGGTCCAGGTGACGGGGTTGGTCGGGACCGTGATCGGTCACGCGGACGCACAGCTCGCCGCGCCCCAGCCACAGGGACAGCCTGACCGGGGGCTCGCCGTAGGTGATCGCGTTGGCAAGTAGTTCGCTAGTAAGTCTTGGAAATGTACCTCTTCTGTTACAGAACACCTGGTCACGGTGGGGTTGCTGTTCACCTACAGTGCCCCGTCTGCCTGGCCG
>NZ_JBEZFH010000050.1:0-38248 GCF_040649355.1 Sphaerisporangium sp. NPDC049002
GGTCATGATCATGCGCACTCCCTCGCCAGTGGGGTCCAGGACACGAGGGACGGGGTCAGCGGGACTCGGGCTCGGCGCACGCCAGGGCGGCGCGCCCGGCCTCCAGGCGGGCGACGGGGACCCGGAACGGCGAGCACGAGACGTAGTCGAGGCCGATCTCGTGGCAGAAGCGCACCGACTCGGGGTCGCCGCCGTGCTCCCCGCAGATGCCCAGCTTGAGGTCCGGACGGGTCTTGCGGCCCTCCTCGACGGCGATGCTCATCAGCCGGCCCACGCCGCTCCTGTCGATGGTCTCGAACGGGGACACCCCGAAGATCCCGAGGTCGAGGTACCGCGAGAAGAACGCGGCCTCGACGTCGTCACGGGAGAAGCCCCAGGTCATCTGGGTCAGGTCGTTGGTGCCGAAGGAGAAGAACCGCGCCGCCTCGGCGATCTGCCCGGCGGTCAGGGCCGCCCGGGGCACCTCGATCATCGTGCCGATCAGCGCCTCGACGCCCACCTCGTCGAGGATGCGCTCGGCCTCGTCGCGTACGCCCTCAAGCTCCTGCACCGCGCTGACCAGCGGGATCATGATCTCGGCCCGGGGGTCGCCCCCAGCCGCGCGCCGCTCGGCCGCCGCCTCGGCGATGGCCCGCACCTGCATGGCGAACAGGCCGGGGATCACCAGGCCGAGCCGCACGCCGCGCAGGCCGAGCATCGGGTTCTGCTCGTGCAGCCGCTTGACGGCCGCGAGGAGCTCGCGGTCCCTCGGCGTCGCGTCGGCTCCGGCCAGCGCGATCTTCACCGAGAGGGTGGTGACGTCGGGCAGGAACTCGTGCAGGGGCGGGTCGATCAGCCGGATCGTCACCGGCAGCCCGTCCATCTCCGCGAGGATGCCCACGAAGTCGGACTTCTGGAGGGGTTCGAGGGCGTCCAGGGCCGCGCGGCGCTCTTCGCCCGAACCGGCCAGGATCAGATCCTCGACGAGCTGCCGCCGGTCGCCCAGGAACATGTGCTCCGTGCGGCAGAGCCCGATCCCCCGCGCCCCGAACCTGCGGGCGCGGGCGGCGTCGTCGGGGTTGTCGGCGTTGGCCCGTACGTCCAGGCGGCGGCGCCCGTCCGCGTGGCTCATGATCCGGTGTACGGCCTGGACGAGCTCGTCGCCGCTGTCGCCCGAGCCCTCGAAGTACTCGACGACGGGCGAGGCCATGACCGGCACCTCGCCGAGGTACACCTCACCGGTGCCGCCGTCGATGGAGACGACCTCGCCCTCCTCGACCACCACGCCACCGGGGGCGGTGAACCGCCTCCCCTGCGCGTCGACCTCCAGCTCCTCGGCCCCGCACACGCAGGTCTTGCCCATGCCGCGCGCGACCACCGCGGCGTGCGAGGTCTTGCCGCCCCTGCTGGTCAGCACGCCCCGCGCGGCGATCATGCCGACGAGGTCGTCCGGTGTGGTCTCCCGGCGGACCAGGATGACGTCCTCGCCCTGCCCGGCCAGCTCCTTGGCGCGCTCGGAGGAGAACACGGCCTTGCCCACGGCGGCGCCGGGCGAGGCGTTCATGCCCTTCGCGATGCGCCGTCGGCCGGCGCCGAGGTCGAACCGGGGGAACATGAGCTGCGCGAGCTGGTCCCCGGTCACCCGCGAGACGGCCTCGTCGAGGTCGATGAGGCCCTGGTCGACGAGCTGGATGGCGATGCGGAAGGCCGCGGCGGCCGTACGCTTGCCGACGCGGGTCTGGAGCATCCACAGCTTCCCGCGCTCGATCGTGAACTCGATGTCGCACAGGTCGCGGTAGTGGTTCTCCAGCGTCTCCATGATGCCGAGGAGCCGCTGGTAGGACTCCGGGTCGATCCGCTCGAGCTTCTGCAATGGGACGGTGTTGCGTATGCCCGCGACGACGTCCTCGCCCTGGGCGTTCTGGAGGTAGTCGCCGTACACGCCCTGCTGGCCCGAGCCTGGGTCGCGGGTGAACGCGACGCCGGTGCCCGACTCCATTCCGAGGTTGCCGAAGACCATCGCGACGATGTTGACCGCCGTGCCGAGGTCGGCCGGGATGCGCTCCTGGCGGCGGTAGATGATCGCGCGGGGGGCGTTCCACGACTCGAAGACCGCCTCGACGGCGAGCCGCATCTGCTCACGCGGGTCGCAGGGGAACTCGTGACCGGTCTGCTCCCTCACGATGCCCTTGTAGGTCTCCACGAGGCGCTGGAAGTCGGAGGCTTCGAGGTCCAGGTCGCTGTCGACGCCCTTGTGCCGCTTGGCCTCGTCGATCCCGTTCTCGAACAGGTCGCCGTCGATGCCGAGCACGGTTCTGCCGAACATCTGGATGAGCCTGCGGTAGGAGTCCCAGGCGAAGCGCTCGTCGCCCGCCTGCTTGGCCAGTCCCTGGACGGACTCGTCGTTGAGGCCGATGTTGAGGACGGTCTCCATCATCCCGGGCATGGAGTACTTGGCTCCGGAGCGCACGCTGACGAGCAGGGGGTCCCCGGCGTCGCCGAGGCGCTTGCCCATCCCCTTCTCCATCGCGGTCAGGTGGGCCTCGACCTCCTCCGAGAGCCCCTCGGGGAAGCCTCCGTCGGAGAGGTAGCGCCGGCAGGCTTCGACGGTGATCGTGAACCCCGGAGGCACGGGAAGGCCGAGGTTCGTCATCTCCGCGAGATTGGCACCCTTACCACCGAGGAGATCCCTGAGATCCTTGTTGCCCTCGGTGAAGTCGTATACGTACTTGGGCACTCCAGCTCCTTCAACGACTTCAATGGCGTACGATTCCGCCTCGTTCCGGGGACTCTACCTACGATTTACATCGGGAAACGTCACCCTCGCCTCATCATGGCGTTTTCCCTGGTAGAACCCAATATAGCGGTCTAATCCATTCCTCCGGCGAGGTGAACTCGGGCGAAACTCGGGGTGCCGGTCGTGGTATATACCAATTCTTGGTCAATCACTGGGATTAAGAGGTGATCCACCCACCCGTGAATTGGTGTAGACCTTTCTCCGGGCGTCGCGGAACAATGACAGGGAAGGGACCGCCGATGTCCGGTCGCCGCTACCGGCCGACGCCGGGAAGATCATCGGGCGTCCGGCGACGAGCGTCAGGGAGTCCGTGGCAGGCGGGGGCCGCCTTGGCGGCGTCGCTCAGCCGCGCGGGGCGTACATGATGACGGCGACGCCGGCGAGGCAGACCAGGGCGCCGATCACGTCCCAGCGGTCGGGCCGGAACCCGTCGGCGATCATGCCCCAGGCCAGGGAGCCCGCGACGAAGACGCCGCCGTAGGCCGCCAGGATGCGGCCGAAGTTGGGATCGGACTGGAAGGTGGCGACGAACCCGTACACGCCGAGCGCGAGGACCCCCGCGCCCATCCAGAGCAGGCCCCGATGCTCCCGCACGCCCTGCCACACCAGCCAGGCGCCCCCGATCTCGGCCACCGCGGCCAGCACGAACAGGGCGATGGAGCGCAACACGACCATGACGACCAGCCTAGCGTTCACCGCACGCGGAGGGCCTGACGCTCAGAAGCGAACGCGCCTCCGCGGCACGCCTCGGCACGAACGGCACGATGATGTCGTCGATGTTGGTGCCGGCGAACATGCCCGCGGCCGTGCCGATCGTCGTCCAGGTCTCCGCCACGCCTGCCGACCCTAGTGCGGAAGAATGAGCGCCGTGCAAGCCCGTATCGCGATAGTCCCGAACGCCGAGCCCGGAGCGACCGGCGGCCGGGCCGGCGACCCCGATCGGATCCGCGCCGGCATCGAGGAGGCCGTGGCCCGCGGCGGCGGAGCCGTCGTGCCGCAGGCCGAGGCCAACGGGCTCGTATGGCTCGTCCCCGGCCGCCCCGACCTGCTCGGCCGTGCCCTCGACGGCGGCCCGGGCGTCCGGTGGGTGCAGTTCCCCTGGGCGGGCGTCGAGAAGTACGCGGCCACCGGTGTCCTCCGGCGCCCCGTGGTCTTCACCTGCGCGAAGGGGTCCTTCGCCGGGCAGGTGAGCGAGCACGCCCTGATGCTGATCCTCGCCTGCCTGCGTGGCGTCTCGCGCCAGGCGCGCACACCGCGCTGGTCGTCCGCCGATCCCCGGTCCCTGGCCGGTCTCAGCGTGACCATCCTCGGCGGAGGGGGCATCGCCGAGCGGCTCGTCCGCCTGCTGCGGCCCTTCGAC
Organism: Sphaerisporangium sp. NPDC049002; assembly: GCF_040649355.1. Lineage (NCBI taxonomy): Bacteria > Bacillati > Actinomycetota > Actinomycetes > Streptosporangiales > Streptosporangiaceae > Sphaerisporangium > Sphaerisporangium sp. NPDC049002. The sequence goes on from NZ_JBEZFH010000050.1 coordinate 4,137, forward strand.
TGCCGCGTCCGGGTCATCCGCCGGCGGCCAGACAAGGTGGAGGGGGCCGACGAGACCTTGCCGCCCTCCGCGCTGGCGGGCGTGCTTCCCGGCACCGACGTGCTGGTGCTGGCCCTCGCCCTGACGGCCGAGACCCGGCACGTCGTCGGCGCCGCCGAGCTGGCGCTGCTGCCCTCCCACTCGGTGGTCGTCAACGTCGCGCGCGGTGCGCACATCGACACCGACGCTCTGGTCCGGGCGCTCGCCGAGGGCCGCGTCTCGGCCGCCGGGCTGGACGTGACCGACCCCGAGCCCCTGCCGGAGGGCCACCCGCTGTGGAGCGACCCGAGGGCCCTCATCACCTCGCACAGCGCCGATTCGGCGGACTACGTCCTGCGCATGCTGTGCGAGCGGGTGGAGCACAACGTCCGCCGGTTCGGCGCCGGCCTGTCCCTCGACGGGGTGATCGACCCCGTGACCGGCTACTGAGGCGTCCTCCGCACCTCCGGGACACACGCCGGGCCGTACGCGGGCCGTACGCGGGGCCGTACGCGGGGTTCACGCCCGGGGCGAACATGCGGGCTCGCGGGCCGGTGGGCGGACGGGTAGCTGCCAGGATGGACCGCATGATGGAGCTGAACGGACGTCCCGTCACCCCCGGCGAGCTCGGCACGCTCGCGCTCTACAACTACGGGCACTTCACCACCATGCGGGTGGAGGACCGGAGGGTCCGCGGTCTCTCCCTCCATCTCGAAAGGCTCCTCGGCGACTGCCGGATCCTCCACGGCGTCGACCTCGATCTCGAACGGGTGCGCCATCTCGTCCGCCGGGCGGCGGCCTCGGCGCCGTCGCCGGTCATCGTGAGGGTCACCGTGTTCGACCCCGAGCTCGACCTGGCCCACCCGGCGGCCAAGGCCCGGCCCGAGATCCTCGTCACCACCAGGCCGGTCCCCGCCGACCTCGCCCCGCTGAGGCTGGGGGCCGTCCACTACGAGCGCGAGCTGCCCGAGGTCAAGCACACCGGCCTGTTCGGCTCCGTGCTGCACCGGCGGCTCGCGCGGCTCGGCGGCGACGACGACGTGCTGTTCGTCGACGGTCTGTCCCGCGTGACCGAGGGGGCCACCTGGAACATCGGTTTCGTCCGCGCGGGCCGCGTCCTGTGGCCGGAGTCGAACCGCCTCGACGGCGTGACGATGCGCCTCCTCAACGACGTCATGCGCCGCGCCGGCATCCCCTTCGACGCCGCCGACGTCGGCACCGGCGACCTGCCCGCGATGACCTCCGCGTTCGTCACCAACGCCGCCGTCGGCCCGCGCCCCGTCCGTTCGATCGACGGGGCCGAGCTGGCGGTGGACGAGCCGCTCCTCACCACGCTGCGCAGAGAGTACGCCGCCATCCCCGGCGACCCCCTCTGACCCGCGCGGCGGGCCGGCTACCCGTGGACGGGGGCGGCGCCGGTGGCGGTGGCGACGAGGTCCTCGTAGACGGCCGGGCCTGTGGTGTAGGCGCCGAGTCGCACGGTCTTGTTGTCGCCGTGGTAGTCGCTGGAGCCGGTGGCCCGCAGGCCCAGGTCGCGGGCGAGCAGGCGCACGTGCTCGCGGTCCTCGGGCGTGTGGTCCACGTGGCCGGCCTCCACGCCCCACAGGCCCGCCACCGCGAGATCGGCGATCAGGTCGTCGGGCACGATGTGGCCCCGGCTGCCCGCCCTCGGGTGGGCCAGCACCGAGACGCCGCCCGCCTCGTTCACCAGGCGGATGGCGGTCAGCACGTCGATGTCGGCCTTGGGCAGCCGGTAACGGCTCCCCAGCCATTCGGGGGCGAACGCCTCGTCCACCGACCGCACCAGGCCCCGCCCGACGAGCGCCCGGGCGATGTGCGGGCGCCCCACGGTGCCGCCCGCGGCGTAACCCCGTACCTCGGGGAGCGTGAGGTCGATGCCGTCGGCGTTCAGCAGCGCGACGACGTTCTCCGCCCGGACGTCGCGTGACCGGCGCACCCTGGCCAGCTCGGCCACCATCGGTTCGTAGGCGGGGTCGAACAGGTAGGCCAGCAGGTGCAGCCCGATCGAGGGCTCGCTTCCGAACCACCGTCCCGACAGCTCCGCGCCGCGCACCAGCGTGAGCCCGGGGGGGACGGCGGCCGCGGCGGCCGGCCAGCCGGCGGTGGTGTCGTGATCGGTGAGCGCCACCACGTCGAGCCCCGCGGCGGCGGCCCGGCTCATCAGGGCCTCGGGCGTGTCGGTGCCGTCGCTGACGGTGGAGTGCGTGTGCAGGTCGATCCGCATACCCGAGCCTCTCGGTTCGACGGCCCGGTCGCGCGGCCGAGCCCTTTCAGTGAGGGCTTCACGTGAGGCGCCGCTCGGCGACGAAGCCTAGTCTTCGTCATCGTCTCCGCCGGCCCGGCGGCGGTCCCGGGACGGGCCGTCGTACCCGACCAGGCCGGAGAGATGAACGAGCAGCCGCGTGAGCGCGGGAGTGCGGGTGAACCGCCCCTGTTCTTCGGCGTCGGCGAGCTTGTGCAGGACATCGCGGATCCGGTCGGCCGCCTTGCGAGCCTCGTGCCCCTTCTTGCCGTGGCGGTCCGGCCGGTGGGCGAGCTTGGACGACGCGTCGGCGATCCTGTGCCGCACCTCGTCGGCGACCCGGGGATCGAGCCTGCCCTCGCCGGCCGACACGCGCAACGCCTGCGCCAGTTGGGCCAGCAGGACGCGCGGGTCGTCGGACAGCGGCGCCGGCGTCTCCGCCACCGCCGAAGCGGTCGCCGTGGGCCGTGGCGACACCGAGACACGAGGCGGCGCGGACGGGACGGACGGGGACGAGCCGACCGTCGAACGCGCCGCCGTGTTCGTGGCCTCCGTGGCCAGCCGGAGGACCGAGATCACCAGCACCACGACGGCGGCGACGGCGACCCCGGCCGCCGCCACCACGGGCTTGCGCCGGTTCGGGGCCAGGGACCGCCAGGCGGCGATGGCCCTGCCCGCCCTGCCCACCTCCACGGCGGGCATCGGCGGCATGGCACTGGTCGGCGCATGCGCACCAGGCTGAACTACCGGCGGCATGACACGGGTCGAGGTAGGCGCGGCCGGGTGCGGCGGCGGCATGACACGGGTCGAGGTAGGCGCGGCCGGGTGCGGCGGCGGCATGACACGGGTCGGGGAAGGCCCATGCGGCGCTTGGGGGGACAGGGGTGGCACCGGATGCCCAGAGACGCCACCGGGGCCCGCGCCCGGCCGCGATCCCGAGGCCAGCCAGTGCGCGACCTGATCGGCCCCCGGCCGCGCACCCGGATCCTTCTCCAGCAGGCTCAGCAACAGCGCTTCCAGCCCGGGTGGCACATCCGCCCGAAGCCGGCTCGGCGGCGTCGGCACGACCTGGACGTGCTGGTACAGCAGCGCGGGCAAGGTGTCCGCGCGGAAGGGCGCCTGCCCTGCCAGGAGCTCGTACAGCACGCACCCGAGCGCGTACATGTCGGACGCCGGCCCGGCGTCCTCGCCGAGGGCCCGCTCCGGCGCGAGGTAGGAACCGGTCCCCACGATGAGGCCAGTGCCGGTCAGCGCGGTCGCCGCCTGGTCGGCCAGGCGGGCGATGCCGAAGTCCACGACCTTCACCGTGCCGTCCGCCGTCAGGAGCAGGTTGCCGGGCTTGACGTCGCGATGGATCACGCCCTGCCGATGGGCGGCGGCCAGGCCCGACGCGGCCTGGAGCCCGGTGCGGGCCACCTCCTCGGGGCTGAGGCTCCCCCTCGCGGCCAGGTGCTCCGCCAGGCTGGGTCCATCTATCAGCTCCATGACGAGGTACAGGCGGCCCTCGGCCTCGCCGAAGTCGTGGACGGCGACGACGTTCGCGTGGTTCAGGCGGGCGGTGGCCTGCGCCTCCTTCCGGAACCGCGCGGCGGCCGAGGAGTCGAGAGCCGCCGGAAGCAGCAGTTTCACCGCGACCTGGCGGTCCAGGACCTCGTCCCTGGCCCGCCAGACCTCGCCCATCCCCCCGCGTCCGAGAGGCTCGTCCAACCGGTACCGAGCCGCCAGCAGCACGCCAGACGCCCTCCTCGTCGATGGCCGGCACCGTGGCGCCCCTGTGCCGCGGACGAGCCGAACCCGCCGGGAGAGACCACCGTGACGATCATGAACCGTTACGGCGTCCCAGGATAGCGGGAACTCCCCTGGGCTCCGGTGGACTCGACCAGGCGGCCGATCTCCGGGAGGACCGCCTCGGCCACGCTGATCTTCCGGTCGATCAGGCCGCTGGCGTGGAAGAGGTCGGCCGCGCGCTGCTGCTCGGCGACGAAGTCCTCGCCGACGGGGTGCAGTCCGAACGGCCGCGTACGCAGGGCGTGCTCCCAGGCGTCGAGGTCCCCGCCGTCTTCGGCGGCGAACAGCTCCGCAGCGGCCCTCGGGTTCCGCTGGATCCAGGCGTCGGACTCCTGCAGGGCCGCGACGATGGCGGCGAGCTCCTCGGGGTGCCCCTCGGCGAAGTCGCGGCGGGTGAACCACAGAGAGCGGTGGCTGAACAGCCCCTCGGTCTCGACGAGCTCCCTGACGGGGGCCTCCCGCTCGACCCTGGTGAGCGAGGGGTAGGAGCCCACCCAGGCGTCGACCTCCCGGTCGAGGAACAGCTGGGCCGCGTCCCCATAGGCGTCCACCGGCTCGATGTCCTTCCAGGTCAGCCCGGCCCGGTCGAGGGCGAACAGCAGCAGGGTGGTCTGCCACGAGCCGTGCCCGAGCGCCACCCGCTTGCCCGCGAGGTCCGCCAGGGAGGTGATCGGCGAGTCCTCGTGGACGACGAGCCGCCCGTTCTCGTGCCGCGGGCCGGAGACCGCCACGTACGCGATGTCGAGGCCCTTGCCCTGGGCGGTGACCGGCGGCGTGGAGCCGGTGCCGATGAAGTCGTACCCCCCGTCGAACAGGTGGTCACCGTGCGCGGAGGGGAGTCCGTCGGTGGGGGCGGGACGCTCCCCCGCCGGGAGGCCGCGCAGGTCCACCCACTCCACATCGGGAAGGGAGCGCTCCAGGATGCCGCGGTGGCGCAGCACCCACAGCGAGTTGTTGTTGGGGAAGTAGCCGACGCGAACACTCATCAGATGGATCCTTTCGATACGGACAGCGGGGAGTCGTGGCGGATGTCGTGGCCCCGGAGCAGCGGGAGCACCTCCTCGCCGACGCGGTACGCCTCCTCCAGGTGAGGAACGCCGGCGAGGATGAAGGCGTCGACGCCGATCCCGATCAGCTCGTCGAGCCGCTGGGCGACCTGCTGGTAGCTGCCCACCAGCCCGAACGCGGGGCCGCCGCGGAGCAGGTGGAAGCCGCCCCAGACGTTGGGCGACACCTCCAGCTCCCGGGGGTCGCTCACCGGCCAGGAGACGAACGACTGGCTGCGCAGCCACCCGACCGAGTCGCCGTCGGGGCCGCGGAGCGCCGCCGGGTCGACGTGCTCCCAGCCGCGCCGGATCTCGTCCCACGCGGCCTCCTCGGTCTCGCGGGCGAGCACGTCGACGCGCACGGCGAACTTCGGGGCGCGCCCGATCGCCGAGCTGTGCCCGCGCACCTGGGCGAACTTGTCCGCCAGCGCGGGGAAGGGCTCCAGCCACGACAGGTAGTAGTCGGCGTGCCGCCCCGCCGCCTCGATCGCGGCCTTGGAGGAGCCCGAGAAGTAGATCTCCGGGAACGGCTGACGCGCGAGCGGTTCAGGGAGCCCCGCCCCCTCGACCTGGTAGAACCGGCCCTCGTAGTCGAACGGGCCGCCGTTCCACACGCCCTTGAGCACGTCGAGGAACTCCGAGGTACGGGCGTAACGGTCGTCGTGGTCGACCCGGTCGCCCCACCACAGCTGGGCCGGGCCGCCTCCGCCGGAGATGATGTTGTAGACGACCCGCCCGCCGGTCGCCCGCTGGAGGCTCGCCGACATCCGCGCCGCCTGCACCGGGTGCAGGAAGCCCGGCTGGTAGGCGATCATGAAGCGGTAGGTCGTGGTCTCGCGGGCCAGTGCGGCGGCCGTGGCCCAGGGGTCGTCGGTGAAGGGGAACGACGGCAGCAGGCCGCCGACGAACCCCGAGATCTCCGACGCCCTCGCCACGTCGGCCATGTGGTCGACGTAGGAGTACCCGTCACGGCGGCCGTCCCGTACGCCGGGGGTCAGGCTGCCCGGCACGACCGGCGCCCACTCCCCTCGGCTGGACACCCGGCGCCGCAGCGACTGCTGGTCACCGTGGGTGCCGATACGCCAGTAGATGTCAATGGGCATGCTCGATCTCCTTCGCGAACAGCGGCAGCAGCCGCTCGCCCAGCCGGTAGGTCTCCTCGATGGCGGGCCATGCCGAAAGGACGAAGGTGGTGACGCCCTGGTCGAGATAGCCGCTGATCCCGGCCGCGACGGTCTCGTACGACCCGACCAGGCCGGACGGGGCGGAGCCTGTGCCGGCGATCCGGCCGAAACCGGGCCACAGGCGGGTGCGCGGGTCCGGATCCGGCAGGCCGGCCGCCTCTCCCCCGGCGAGGACCCAGAGCCGCCGGGCCTCGTCCCAGGCCTCGTCGTCGTCATCCCGCGCGAGGACGGGGATCCGCAGGCCGTACGCGACGCGGCGCCCCTCCGCCTCGGCCAGCGCGGCCAGCTCGGCGATGCCGGCCCGGACATCCTGGTCCGGGGTGAACAGGTGGATGTTGGCGTGACGGGCCGACAGCGCGAACGCCTCAGGCGAGGTGCCGGTCAGGTGGACGGGCGGGAAGGGCAGGCCCGAGTTCGGCGACTGGAAGCCGCCCGCGAGCACCTGGTAGAAGCGGCCCTCGTAGGTGTAGCCCTCCTCGTGCCACACGCCCCTCGCCACGGTGAGGAACTCGTCGGCTCGCGCGTAGCGGTCCGCGCCCAGCAGGTGGTCTCCCTGCGCCCGCGCGACGGCCGGGTCCAGGTCGACGTCGAGCTGCCATCCGAGCCGGTCGCCGGTGAACCGCTGGAGCGAGGCCGAGAACTTGGCCGCGTAGACCGGCGTGGCGATGCCGGGATGGAACCCGGCCACCACCCGCAGGTGACGGCTGTGCCGGAGCAGCCCGGCGGCGACCACCAGCGACTCCTCGCCGGCCGGGTCGAACGGCACCAGCGCGCCGCCGACGGCCGCGATCTCCGCGGCCCGGCCGATCTGCGCGAGGTGGTCGAACGGCCCGTAGGCGCCGGGCCGGGGGTCGGTGACGAGCGAGGGCAGCGGGCGCCGCGCGCCGGGCTGCCAGTCGCCCCGATCCCTGCGCCCGGGGTCGCGCCCGTCGCCCCGGGTCGGAACCGTGATCAGGAAGTCCGGGTGCCCGCCCATCAGGCGCCCACCCCCGCCGGGCGCGCGGTGAGACGCTCGCGGGCCAGTTCCAGGGGCTCGGGCGCCACCCAGGCGTCGAGGTCCACGTCGGCGTCGAGGAAGCCGTGCACCAGCAGGAAGTCCTTCTGGACGCGCAGCAGGCCGAGCCGCTCCTGGGACAGATCGGGATGGAGCGAGCGGTGGAAGTCGCCTCGGTAGGCGGTCTCCACGGCCTCCGCCCCGGACCGCGTCTCGCCGGCCAGGATCTCGCGTACCCGGCCGAGGTCTCCCCGCGCCCAGTCGGCGGCGCGCAGCGTCTGGGCCAGGAACCCCACCACCAGGTCGGGGTGCTCGTCCAGGAGCCGCTCGTGCACGGTGATCGGCCTCGGGGTGCCGTTGTTGACCCGGGTACGGAGGTCGGGGTGCGCGTCCAGGTCGACGGCCACTACCGCTCCGATCTCCTTGGCCTGCTCGGCGGCCCGCGCGCCCTTGGCGTAGACGGCGTCCACCTCGCCTCGGGCGAGCTCGGCGATGCCCGGCCAGGAGAACGCGCGTCCGTCCGCGTCCCGGCCTGTTTCGCGGGTTGGTTCGCGGCCTGCGTCCCGGCCGACCGACGGCCTGGTCTGGGCGGCCACCTCCACGAACGTGACGTCGTCGAGGGTCAGCCCGCCCTGCGCGAGCGCGCCCTTGAACCCGTGCAGGGCCATGGCGCGGGGGAAGCTCTCGGCGCGGGTCTCGGCCCACGCGGGCAGCGCGACCCGGGCGCCTGCCAGGCCGGCCGCGCCGGTGATGCCCGATCCGGCCCTGACCAGGATGGACTGCCACTCCTCGATCCAGGTCAGGCCGATCAGCCGTGTCGGGGCGCCCGCCGACCGCGCGGCGAGCGCGGGGACGTTGCCGCCCTCCCGGAACAGCCCGAGGAGCTGGTGGTCGAAGTGGTGCCGGGCCAGCTCGGGTCCCGCGTCCTGCAGGATGCCGACGTCCAGGCCGGCCGCCCGGAACTCCTCGGCCAGCCAGCCCTGGTTGTGGGCCAGGCCGCTGGCGGTGGGCACGGGGCAGCGGGTGTACCAGATCTTGTCTATGGATGACATGCGACTCCTCATTCGCTCATGGAGGAGGCCGTGCGCGGCCTCCGGCGGCTAGTGCGAGGCGGTGACGACGCCCAGGTGGTTCAGGAACAGGCGGCGGTACTCGGCGAACGGAAGGCTGTCGCGGTCCCGGGGGTGGGTCAGGTCGATCGTCCTGTCGACCGCCAGCGTGCCTTCCCGCAGCACCACGACCCGGTCCGCCAGCCGTACGGCCTCGTCCACGTCGTGGGTGACCAGGACGACCGCCGGGCGGTGGCGCGCGCACAGCTCGGCGACCAGCTCCTGCATCTGGAGCCGGGTCAGCGCGTCCAGCGCGGCGAACGGCTCGTCGAGCAGCAGCGCCTCCGGATCGCGGACCAGTGCCCTGGCGAGGGCGACCCGCTGCGCCTCCCCTCCGGACAGGGTCGCCGGCCACGCGCCGCCGTACCCGTCCAGTCCCACTTCGGCGAGGGCCCGGCGCCCGGCCTCGCGGGCGGAGGCCGGCAGACCGAGGGTGACGTTGGCGAGCACCCTCCTGGCGGGGATCAGCCGGGGTTCCTGGTAGACGGTCGTCCGGCGGGGGGCGGCGAGCACGGTCCCCGCGTCGGGGAGTTCCAGGCCCGCCAGGATGCGCAGCAGGGTGGTCTTCCCCGTGCCGCTCGGGCCGAGGAGAGCGAAGAACTCGCCCCTGCGGATCGAAAGGTCGATCCCCGAAAGCACGGTCTTGGCGCCGAACGCCTTGCTCAGCCCGCTGACGCGCACGGCCAGGTCGCCGGGTTCCTTCTCCCCGACCCTGAGCTCGCTCATCGCGGCCTCCTCGGGCTCATCGGGCGACCACGTGTCCGCGCCAGGGCATGGCCAGCCGCTCCACCAGGCGGATCGCGGCGTCGAAGATCAGCCCGAGGACGGCGTAGATGAGGACGCAGAGCACCATGTAGTCGGGCCTGAAGTACTGCTGCGCCAGGGTGACCAGGTAGCCGATGCCCTCGGTGGCGCCGACCTGCTCGGCCGCGATCAGGCCGGTGAGCGAGACCGACAGGCAGATGCGCAGCGCCATCAGGATGTTGGGCAGGGCGGTCGGGATGACGACGCCGAGCGCGAGCCGGTGGCCCCGCAGGCCGAAGCCGCGGGCCGCCTCGACGACCTTGCGGTCGACGTTCCGCACGCCGAGGTAGGTGTAGGCGTACATCGGGATGGCCGCCGACACCGCGATCAGCACGATCTTGAACGTCTCGCCGACCCCGAACCAGGAGATGAAGAGCGGCACCAGCGCGAGGAACGGCACGGCGCGCATCATCTGCATCGTCGGGTCGACCAGCTCCTCGCCGAGGGCCGAGATGCCGGCGGCGACCCCGAGCAGGAGCCCGATGCCCCCGCCGGCGAGCACGCCAAGCCCGGCCCTCCGCGCGGAGGCGAGCAGGTAGTCGGCGAGCTGGCCGGTCGCGACCAGCTCGCGCAGGGCGTCGAACACCGAGGCCGGCGCGGCGAGCACGTCCGGGGGGATGCGCCCGGTGCCCGACCCGTACCACCAGGCGATGAGCAGGAGCAGCGGCACGCCGATCCGCACGCCCGCGGACAGGGCGGCGGGGCGGCGGCGGGACCCGAGGTACCTCGGCGCCTCCAGCCCGGTGACCTCGGCCTGCGGACGGGCCACCGTGTCGTCCACCGCGTGGACTCTCTCCAGGGTCACGGCGGTCACCCGGAGGCGGCGGGCGAGGAGGAGCCGGCCGCCTTGAGGTCGAAGAGCACGTCCGCCGGGTCGATGGAGCCCGGCACCACGCCGTACTTGCGGAACAGGCCGGCCACGTCCTGGATGTTGGCGCCGTCGTCCGGCGTCACGGTGCGCGGGATGTTCGCGTACTTCGCGGTGGCGATGTCCTGCTCCAGCCGCGCGCCGGTGACGGCCGTCGGCCCCTGCTTGAGGAAGACGTTCTCGAACTTCTCCGGCTCCTTCTTGGCCTCGCCGGTCAGCTCCTGGAGCACCTCCAGGTAGACGCGCACCGCCTCGGGGTGCTTTTCGAGCAGCTCGTCGCGCGCGGCGGCGATGGTCAGGTCCCTGTCGCCGAGGTCACGGCCGTGTACGATCACCCGCGCCCCCTTGGCCACCACCTCGGGGTAGGCCTTGACGATCGCCCACCAGGCGTCCACCTTGCCGGTCGCGAACGCCGCCGCGCCCTGGTCGGGGTTGAGGTAGACCCGCTTGACCTGGTCGACGGGGACCCCGGCCTTCTCCAGGGCGAGCAGGAGCAGGTACTCACCCTTGCCGCCCTTGTTCACCGCCACCTGCTTGCCGATCAGGTCCTTGACCGATGTGATCGGGCTGTCGGGGGCGACGACCAGGCCGTCGGTCTGCGGGGCGGCCGGATCGGTGATCGGGTCGGTGACCGAGAAGATCTTGATGTCGGGACTGTTCGCCAGGTAGCCGACGGCGGGCGAGATGGCCCCGGCCAGCACGTTCACCGAACCGGAGTGGACGGCGTCGATGGTGGCGGTGAAGGAGGCGTAGGAGCCGCCCCACTCGACCGAGGCGCCGACCTCCTTGAGCCGCTTCTCAAGGATGCCCTCGCGCTTGGCGTAGGCGAGGGGGCCGGCGTTGCCCGGGTCCTGGAGCTTGAGCACCGCTCCCGTGCCTCCCGCGGACGAGGGTCCCTCACCGGCCGCGGACGGCGTGCCGCAGGCGGCGGTGAGGCCGGCGAGCGAGACGGCCAGGGTCACGACCGCTGCGCGCACGCGCAGGCGAGGCCGGGGATCCGGATGGTGGCGGCGAGGATTCCACATGATGATGACAAGCCCCTTACACAGTGGGATGAAGCGACGGACGCGACCGGCGGCGTCCTGCCGCCGGGCACGGCGAGAGGCCCCTGCGACCAGGGGCGATCAGAGGAGATGGAGATCAGGAGAGACGTCTCCAGCGCGGACCACGCGCGAGACGGACCACGTTCACCGACAGAGGCTGCTGTCCACGTACATGAGGTCGATCACGCGCCGGGCGGTGAGGGTCACATTCGGCACAATACCTATTTTTCAGGTAGGTAATACAGCAGTCAAGTCGCATCTCACATGACGAGATGACAGAAACGTCGCAGAGCATCCGAAAACGACAAACGGGCGCACGTACGCGGGGTACGTGCGCCCGTACGGCGCGGGGGCCGTGACGCCAGAGGCCGGGCGTGACCAGGCCGTGACGCTAGAGGCCGGGCGTGACCAGGCCGTGGGGCTCGCGGCCGGGGGTGGGGCGTTCCTAGCGGCCGGTCTCCATGAGCGCGAGGTAGCCGTCTTCGAGCGTCGGCGCCGCGGGTTCGGCGTACGGGTCGGGCCGGGTGGCCGCGACGACGCGGTAACGCATCCCCGCCCCCTCCGGCAGCGCGGACACGACCCTTCCCTGTGACGGCTCGGGCCCCGGCGTCGTGACCGTCCACACCCGCCGGTCCGCCTGCGCGACCAGCTCGCCGACGTCACCCCTGAAGACCACGCGGCCCTTCGCCATCACCGCCAGGTAGCGGCAGGTCTGCGCCACGTCCTCGACGATGTGCGTGCTGAGCAGCACCGTGCGGTCCCCGGCGAGCTGGGAGAGCAGCGTGCGGAAGCGGATGCGCTCCTCGGGGTCCAACCCGGTCGTGGGCTCGTCCACGACCAGCAGGCCAGGATCGGCGAGCAGCGTCTGGGCGATGCCGACCCGCCGCAGCATCCCCCCGGAGAAGCCCTTGAGCCTGCGGTCGGCGACGTCGGACAGCCCCACCACCTCCAGGAGTTCGCCGATCCTGCGGCGCCGGAAGTCACGGGCGTCGAGCCCCTTGAGCAGGGCGATGTAGTCGAGGAACCGCCGTGCGGTGAGGTCGGGATAGACCCCGAGGTCCTGGGGGAGGTAGCCGAGGGCCCGCCGCACGGCGAGCAGCCCGTCGGGGGTGGTGAGGTCGTGCCCGCCCACGCGGATCGTCCCGGAGGTGGGCTTCAACAGCCCCACCAGGATCCGCATGAGCGTGGTCTTCCCCGCCCCGTTCGATCCGAGCAACCCGTACATGCCGGTCGGCACGTCGAGGTCCACCCCGTCGAGGGCGCGCACACGGCCCTTGTAGGTCTTGGTCAGGTGGGAGATCTCGATGCGCATGTCAGGACTCCGTACGGATGGCGTGGAGACGGGCGAGGAAGAGCGCGACGGCGGCCATGGCGACCATCAGGCCGATCCACAGGAAGGCGACGGCCGGGGAGGCGAGCGGGCGAAGAAGGTTCAGCGCCGCCCCGTCCCACGGGCCGTACGGCGGGTAATCGGCCCCCGGCGCCGTCGACGGGTCGCCGAACAGCCCGTACTCCACATAGTCGGCATTCGCCGACAAGACGGTGTGGGAAAGGGTGGGCATCATGGTGGCGGGGATGAGGTTGCCCCAGAACCAGTAGCCGACGAACAGCACGCGGAACACCAGGGGCGGGACCAGCAACGGGCCGGCGAGCGAGAGGGCACCGACGAAGGCCAGCGCGGGGACGATCTTCACCAGGAAGAGGACCACGGCCCAGCCGAGCGCCTGCGGCTTTCCCTCGGCGACGGCGTAGACGACCGCCCGGCCGAGGTACATCACCGCGATCGGCGCCGCGGTGGCCGCGCAGACGCCCAGATACTTGCCGATCAACCGCCCGGTACGGCCCGCCGGGGTGCTGTCCAGGATCCCGGCGACGCCCAGCGTCCTGTCGCGGATGAGCCGGTCGGCGAGCAGGCAGCCATAGACGATCGGCATCAGCGTCATGACCGTCTGGCTTACCGCGATCATGGCGGACCGAGGGTCGTCCGGGTCGCCGAGCCCCAGCGTCGGGACGACGTACCCCTGCCACATCAGGCCCACCAGCGCCGCGGAGGCCAGCCCGTAGACGATCCACAGGATCGGCCGCCGCACCTGCATGCCGAACTCGTACCGCAGGGTCGCGATCATTCGGTCTCACCTCCGAGAACACGCTCGGCGTCACCGAGCAGGGGCCACGCGGCGGCGAGGAGCGCCATGGCCGTCACCAGCAGGGTCACCCGGTTGACGGACCAGTCATCGGCCCCCGCCCCATGGCTGGTGGCGAACAGGTAGAGCGACCGCGTCACGGCGTTCCCCCGCAGGACGTCGCCGACGACCTGTTCGAGCAGCCAGACCATGGCGACCGTCGTGGTGGCGGCCACGGTGCTCCGGAAGGCGGCGGCGGCGAGCAGCCCGAGGGCGGTGAGCCACACGGTCGGAGCGAGCCAGGTGAGCTGACCGGCCAGGCCACCGGGCGTACCGGGCACCACGTCCCACCAGCCGGTGGCCATGAACAGCGCCGTCGCGGCCGTCGCGCACAGCGCCGCCCACCCGGACGTCACGGCGAGGCGGCGCAGCAGGGTCACCCGGTAACCCGAGGGAAGGGTGAGCTGGAGTTCCACAGCGGGGTCCCTGCCGATCAGCGAGGCCGCCGCGATCCCCGTCATGAGCGGGAACCCCGCCTCGACCGCTCCGAGGAGCATCCACGCCGTGTTGCCCTCCAGCGAGCCGAGCCGGGTGCCGAAAAGGGCGAGGAGCCCGGTCAGCAGGACGAGGGCCGGCGGCATCACCAGTGCCGCCGGCCCGGCTCTGCCTATCTCATGGGACCAGAGGTCGAACCGTTTCATGACCAGTGAGTTGCGCGGGTGCGCCTGATCGGTTCATTCCGGCCCGCGGCGATCACGGCCGCGACGCCGAGGACGGCGGCGAGAGCGAGGATGACGGCGAGCGTCACCGGTTCGGCGGCCCAGAAAACGCGGACGCCTCTGGCGAGGGACCACGGGGTGAAGGTGAGCGCGTACAGGATCCACGCCACCAGTGCCACGCCTATGGCGCCCTCGGGGTTCCAGCACACCGAGAGCAGCAGGCCGAGCGCCGCGAGCAGCGCCATGGGCCCGAGCCAGACCATGATGAGCCTTCCGAGCCCGGCGGGCGTGGAGGCCGTCAGGGACAGTCCCGCCGAGGCGAGCAGCGCGAGGGCGAGGTCGTAGCCCAGCACCAGCGTCATCCGGGCCAGCAACAGGACACGCGGCGAGGTCGGCGTCACGGCCACGACCTCGAAGGCCTCGTCGCGCGTGGGAGGGTACACCCCGGCCATCCCGATGCCGGTGACGAGCGGGACGACGAGCGCCATCACCGGCTCTGCCGCATGGCCTTGGGCGAGGACGAAGCCCACGCCGGCCGCCATGACCAGCGCCGAGGCCAGCCAGACCGCGCGGGGCACGACGCGGGCCTCCGCCCAGAGCAGCGCCCGCGCCCTCATCGGCCTCGGCCCGGGGGGCGGCACGCCCCCCTCCAGCACGGACCTCAGCAGGACGCTCCGCACGATCTCCCGGCCCGGCGCGGGCGGGATGCCGTCCCCGATCCCCCGCAGTTCCGGCCATTCACCGTGTTGGTTCATCGATGCACTCCCTCAGGGTCGCGCGAGCGTGATGCAGCCGGCTCTTCACCGTGCCGACGGGAATGTCCAGCACTTCAGCGATCTGGTGCTGACTCAGGTCGTCGAGGAACGCGAGCACCACCACCTCGCGTTGCGCCAGCGGCAGCCGTAGAAGCGCGCTCTGCACCCGGTCGCGGCCCACGGCCAGTTCCTCGGGGCCCGGGGCCGGATCCGTCCCGTCGGCGGACGGCTCGGCGGCGACCGGAGGGGGAGCGCCGCGCAGCCGGTTGTGCGCCTGGCGGCGCGCGACGCCGAACAGCCAGGTGCTCACGCTGGACCTGCTCTGGTACGTGCCCGCCGACCGCCATACGGCCAGCCACGTGTCCTGGAGGATCTCCTCGGCCGTGCCCCTGTCACCGGCCAGGCGGTAGAGGAAGGCGAACACCGGCTTGGCGTAGCGCTCGTACAGCTCGGTCAGCGCGACCGGGTCACCGCCGGCCACCCTTGCCAGGACGTCCGCGTCCTCCGCCGGCGTCCCCGCCCGCGCACGACCGCCGATCCCCGCGAGGCGCACTGCCATCCCCTCCACTCCCCCGTCCACGACAGGTATGTAGCACGCAGCTCTCCCCCAGGTTCAAAAGCCTCGAAGGCGAGACGCGGCGAACGGGTGACGGCGGTAGGGTTCATGGCGATCCGGGGGGGTTCGGATCACCGGCAGGGAGCGGGGTGGACGGGCGCAACGACGACCGCGAGCCGGCCACACTGGCCACCCGGCTCCGGGGCGGCGGCGTCAGGGACCTCTACGTCTATGAGCCTGCTCGGCCTCGCGGCCGGGCAGCCCAAGTGGTGGACGCCGGGCTACCTGACCGAGGTCGCCCGGCGACTCGACCAGGTCGCGGCGTGGCCGACGCCGCGCGACCGGGCGTGTCACCCAAGGGCCGCCGATCCGGCCTCGACGGCCGGCGGGGGTGCGGCGGCGTCGATCTGCCGGCGGCTCATGCCCATGAAGTAGATGATCTCCTCGTGGTTCGTCGTGCCGAGGAAGTTCTCGAAGCCGGTGCGGTAGTACAGGTCCAGCGTGACGGGGCAGGGTGACAGGTCCGGCGGCTCCCCCGCGCGCATCGCGTCCAGGATCGCCGGCACGTCGTGCTCGAACTTCAGGCCGGAGCGCAGGAAGTAGTCGTCGGTGTCGACGCGCACCATCGGGAGCGCCTCGGCCGTGTCGAAGACGTCGTCGCGGCGCAGGATCGGGTGGGTCAGCAGGTCGTACTGGAAGATGTCGTCCAGCACCGGCACCGCCTCGGGCGGAAGCACGGGGCGCATCGACTCGTTCCACCAGCGCGTCAGCAGGCGCTTGGCCTCGCCGTCGCTCAGCAGGTAGGCGACCGCGGGGCCGTAGGCGTCCTGGTCGGCGGCGGCGCGCAGCAGCAGGGCGCGCAGCGGTTCGGCGGCCGGGTCGTCGGTCTCCTCCATCCAGTGCTGGATGTTGCGCAGCACCCCCGACTGGCTGAGACCGCCGAGGACGCGCAGCGGCGCCCAGGCGTGGCGCAGCACCGTGTACTCGGCCATCACCCGCGCCCAGAACATGAACTTCTGCATGTGCAGGTTCTCGGCGAAGCTGATGGTGTTGTGGGCCAGCGAGTACTCGAAGTCGTCGGTGTCGCCCCGCACGGCCACGATGCCGTGCTCGTCGCGCTTGTCGTAGTACTCGGTGTTGGGCAGCAGGAGCAGCGGGTACACGGCGATGCGCGCGATGCGGCTCGCCAGCCTGTCGTATCCCTCGTAGAACGACTCGACGGTCTCCCCCGGCGCGCCCCAGATGAGCTCGGCGTAGCATTCGAGCCCTTCCGCGTTGAGCCAGGTGACCAGGTCCTCCCAGTCGTTCACCTTCATGTTGCGGCGATTCATCAGCGACAGCGCGTCGTCGCTGAGCGTCTGGAGCGACAGGGTGAAGGAGCTGCGCAGGCCGGCCCTCTTCATCTTGCGGACGATGGAGTAGAAGACCTTGGACTTGTTCTTGGCCCACGAGCTCTCCAGGGCGCGCGGGTAACCGTACCGGTCGCGGATCTCGATGAGGTCGTCGACGAACTCCTCGTCGATCGGGAGCATCCCGAAGTTGGCGTCGCACAGGGCGATGGTCTCGACCTGGAGCTTGGCGAACACCTCCAGCTCGGCGCGCAGCCGCTCGCGGGAGAACGCCTTGACCCGCTGGCCGACCGCGCCTCCCCAGAAGCAGAAGGAGCACTTGTACGGGCATCCCCTGTTGGTCTCCATCAGGGCGACGTCGTAGCGGAACCGGCCTTCCGCGTCCACCATGTCCAGGGCGCCGGACAGGATCGGCGACGGGATGACGTCGAGGTTCTCGATGCGCTCCCTGGGCGGGGTGGTGTGGATCATCCGCTCGGTGTCGCGGAACGAGATGCCCTGGATGTGGCCGAGGTCGTGCACCGGGCGCCCGTCGAGGTGGGCGTTGAGGAGGTCGCGGAAGACCAGTTCGCCCTCACCGTTGACGATGACGTCCACGGCGGGGAACAGCCGGAAGACCCGCTCGGCCTGGTGCGCGACGTGCGTACCGCCGAACACCACCCATCCGTCCGGGTTCATCCGCTTGTACGTCTCGGCGAGCGACCCGAAGGCGCGGAAGTTCCAGCCGAGCACCGAGCAGGCGAAGATCTGCGGGCACCGCTCGCTGAAGATCTCGGTGGCCATCGCGGAGATCGAGGTGCCGCCACCGAAATTGAATATCCGGATGTCGGCCTCCCGCCTCATCCGGTCGTCGGCGAGCGCGGTGGACTTGAGATAACCGGCGGCGAGGGGCATGGACTCCAGCGCCATATCCCACACACCTTGCTGTACGACACCAACGAGAATGCGTTTTTCCATGTCCATGGCAGGTGGCCTCGTTCGGGCTCGATAATGACGGCTCGGGGCCATTGCCGGCGCAGAAGCTGCTTTCCCCCCTGGCCCTGAAATCTGCACCCGAAGTTACTCAGACAGATCCCCCCGGCCAATGGAACCTAGGGATAAGCGCAGATGGGGCCCTAGGAGTTTCCCTAGTCTGTGGGCACGCGCCACGGCATCTCCCTTGACCGGATCTTCGCCACCCCGAAACATGGGCTGCGGCATGGCCGACGACATAAATGGAAGGCGCCATGGGTAACAGCGATGTCACCGTACGCAGCGATGGTCGTGCCGCCGTTCGATCCGACCCCCGGGCCGGATCGCCGGACGGCGAAATTCCACCGGCCCACCTGTTCCTCCTTGAAAACGAGGTGAAACGGCGCTGGACGTACGGTGAAAGCCCACAGGAATCACGCGAGGAAATAGCCGACCCGCTGGACGAGATCTGCGCCTACGCGCTGACCGCGCCGGCCAAGCTGTTCAGGCCGATCCTGCTGTTGCTGTCCGCCGAGGCGGTCGGCGGGCGGATCCCCGACGTGCTCCCCGCCGCAGTGGGCACCGAGTGCGGCCACGTGGCGAGCCTCATCCACGACGACATCATCGACGGCGACGCGATGCGCCGGGGCCGCCCGGCCGTCTACCGCAAGTTCGGCATGGACAACGCCATCGTGGCCGGTGACGCGCTGCTCTTCCAGATCTTCGTGTGCCTGTCCGAGTGCCGTGCCCGCGGCGTGCCGGACGACCGCATCGTCACCGCGATGGAGATCGTGGCCCGCGCGGGCGTCGAGCTCTGCCGCGGCCAGGCGCTGGAGGCGGAGATCACCAGCAGGTCGGTCCGCGACATCGACGCGTACCTGCGCATGATCAGGATGAAGACCGCGGCCCTGTTCAGCGGCGCGTGCCAGTGCGGCGCCGTCCTCGGCGGCGGCCCGCCGGAATGGGTGCGCGCCCTCGCCGACTACGGCGAGAGCCTCGGCGTGGCCTTCCAGATCCAGGACGACCTGCTGGGCTACGTCACCGGGTCCGAGATGACGGGCAAGCCCGCGACCAGCGACATCAAGAACCGCAGGCTGACGCTGCCGATCATCTTCGCCTACCAGAACGGCGGGACCGGCGAGCGGGACGTCCTCGACGCCGCCTTCCTCGGGGAGATGGGCGTCGACGAGGCGCTGGACGCCGTCGGCGACGTGCTCCGCCGCACCGACGCCATCACCCTTTCCACGTCGATGGCCCGCACGTACGCGGCGCGGGCCAGGGCCGCGCTCGCCCTGCTGCCCCCGACCCGGAGCCGGGACCATCTGGCCGGGTTCGTCGAGCGCACCGTCAGCCGGGTGAGATGAAGACCAGCCGCGCGATCACAAGGAGACACGAGGTGAACGGCATGAGCCTGCTCGAAGGCATCACCGCGCCGGGTGACCTGGGCGGACTCGACTCCAAGGAGCTCGGCCGCCTCGCCTCGGAGATCCGCGAGTTCCTCGTCGGCGCGGTGTCGCGCTCGGGAGGCCACCTCGGGTCGAACCTCGGAGCGGTCGAGCTCACCATCGCCGTGCACCGGGTGTTCCGCTCGCCGGCCGACCGCATCCTGTTCGACACCGGCCACCAGACCTACGTGCACAAGCTGCTGACCGGGCGGCGGGAGGGCTTCGCCCGGCTGCGGACCCGCGACGGGCTGTCGGGCTACCCCAACCGGTCGGAGTCGGTTCACGACATCATCGAGAACTCCCACGCCTCCACCGCCCTGTCGTACGCCGACGGCTTCGCCAAGGCGCACACGCTGAGCGGCGAGGACGACCGCCACGTGGTGGTGGTCGTGGGGGACGGCGCGCTGACCGGCGGGATGGCGTGGGAGGCGCTCAACAACATCGGCGCGGCGCGCAACCGGCCGGTCGTCATCGTGCTCAACGACAACGGCCGCTCGTACTGCCCCACCGCCGGCGGGATCGCCCGCCGGCTCGCCGAGCTGCGCGACAAGCCGGCCGGGGAGGGCGGGAACATCTTCGAGGAGCTCGGCATCGCCTACCTCGGCCCCGTCGACGGGCACGACGAACCGGCGGTGGAGGAGGCGCTGCGGAACGCCAGGGACCTCAGGGCACCGGTGGTGGTCCACTGCGTCACCAGCAAGGGCTACGGCTACACCCCGGCCGAGACGGACCCGGTCGAGCGGCTGCACTCCCCCGGGCCGTTCGACTCCGGCACCGGCGTGCAGTTCCCCCGTCCCGGCGCCACCTGGACCAGGACGTTCGCCGACACCCTGCTGGCCCTCGGCGGGGAGCGCCCGGACATCGTGGCGATCACCGCGGCGATGCTGCACCCCGCGGGGCTCGCGCCGTTCGCCGAGCGCTACCCCGACCGCACGTACGACGTGGGCATCGCCGAGCAGCACGCGGTCGCCTCGGCCGCTGGGCTGGCCAGCGCCGGGTTCCACCCGGTGGTCGCGATCTACTCGACGTTCCTGAACCGCGCCTTCGACCAGCTGCTGATGGATGTGGCGCTGCACGGCCTGCCGGTGACCTTCGTCCTGGACCGGGCCGGCGTGACCGGCGACGACGGGCCGAGCCACAACGGCATGTGGGACCTGTCGCTGCTGCAGATGGTGCCCCGGCTGCGCATCGCCGCGCCCCGGGACGCCTCCCGCCTGGGCGAGCTGCTGCGGCAGGCGGTCGCGCACGCGCAGGGACCGACCGTCGTCCGGTTCCCCAAGGGCCCGGCCGGGGACGACATCCCGGCCGTGGGCACCGTGGGGACGCTCGACGTGCTCCACCACGCCAAGGGCGAGGACGTCCTGCTCGTGTCCTGCGGCGCGATGGCCGGCGTCTGCGTGGCGGCGGCGCACGCGCTGCGCGAGGCGGGCCTCGCCGTCACCGTGGTCGACCCGCGCTGGGTCGCCCCGCTGGACGAGGCGCTGGCGGAGCTGGCCGCGCGCCACCGCTTCACCGCGGTGGTCGAGGACAACTGCCGGGTCGGCGGCGTCGGCGACGGCGTGGCGAGGCTGCTGCGCGACCACGGCGTGGAACGGCCCATCCGGACGTACGGCATCCCGCAGGGGTTCGCCGGCCACGCCAAGCGAGCCGAGCTGCTCGCCGACTTCGGCCTCACCGGCGAGGCCGTCGCGGCCGAGATAGCCGCCTGGACGGCGGCACGCGACCGCGACCTGATCGGCCACGCCCGGTCGATCTGAGCTTCCACGGCGGCGGCCGAGCCGCCGGGCACGGGCGGGAACCGGCACCGCGAGCGCCGGTACCGCGGCCATCTGACGGACGACCACGGCAGGAGACGCCGATGACCAGCACTTCGACCGCCGGGACGGTGGTGGACCTCGGGCTGCCCGGGACGCCCGCACGCCTGCCCAAGCGGCGCCGGGCGTCCCGCCAGATCATGGTGGGCGACGTGCCGGTGGGCGGCGACGCGCCCGTGAGCGTGCAGTCCATGACGACGACGGTCACCGCCGACATCGACTCCACGCTCCAGCAGATCGCCGAGCTGACCGCGAGCGGCTGCCAGATCGTCCGGGTGGCGGTGCCGACGCAGGACGACGCCGACGCCCTGGCGACGATCGTCCGCAAGTCCCGCATCCCGGTCATCGCCGACATCCACTTCCAGCCCAGATACGTCTTCGCGGCCATCGACGCGGGCTGCGCTGCCGTACGGGTGAACCCGGGGAACATCAAGCGGTTCGACGACAAGGTGGCCGAGATCGCCAAGGCCGCCGGCGAGGCGGCGGTGCCCATCCGGATCGGCGTCAACGCCGGGTCGCTCGACCAGCGGCTCCTGGAGAAGCACGGCAGGCCGACGCCCGAGGCGCTGGTCGAGTCCGCGCTGTGGGAGTGCTCGCTGTTCGAGGAGCACGGCTTCCGGGACATCAAGATCTCGGTCAAGCACCACGACCCGCTGGTGATGATCGAGGCGTACCGGCGGCTGGCCGGGCGGTGCGACTACCCGCTGCACCTGGGCGTGACCGAGGCCGGTCCCCGCTTCCCCGGCACCATCAAGTCCGCGGTGGCGTTCGGCATCCTGCTGGCGGAGGGCATCGGCGACACGATCAGGGTGTCGCTGTCGGCGCCTCCCGTCGAGGAGGTCAAGGTGGGGACGGCCATCCTTGAGTCGCTCGGGCTGCGCGAGCGCGGCCTGGAGATCGTCTCCTGCCCCTCCTGCGGCCGGGCCCAGGTCGACGTGTACACCCTGGCCGAGCGCGCCCAGGCGGCGCTGGCGGGCCTGGACCTCCCGCTGCGGGTGGCCGTCATGGGATGCGTGGTGAACGGCCCGGGCGAAGCGCGCGAGGCCGACCTCGGCGTGGCCTCGGGAAACGGCAAGGGCCAGATCTTCGTCAAGGGCGAGGTCGTCGCGACCGTACCGGAGTCGAAGATCGTGGAGACACTGGTGGAGGAGGCCCTGCGCATCGCGGCCGAGCGCGGCCTGCCCATCCCCGGAGAGGACGAGGCCCCCGAGACCGCCCTTCCCCGCTGAACCCCGAACGGCAGGAGGCCCCTCCCGCATGGAGAACCACAACGCCACCGAGCGCCCGCGCCGGATCCTGCTGGCGCGCCCGCGCGGCTACTGCGCCGGCGTGGACCGCGCGGTGCAGACCGTGGAGCGCGCCATCGAGCGGTACGGCGCGCCCGTGTACGTGCGCAAGCAGATCGTGCACAACAGCTTCGTGGTGCGTGACCTGGAGAGCCGGGGCGCCGTGTTCGTCGAGGAGACCGACGAGGTGCCGCCCGGCGCCGTGGTGGTCTTCTCCGCGCACGGCGTCGCCCCGAAGGTCCACGAGGAGGCGGCGCGGCTCGGACTGCGCGCGATCGACGCGACCTGCCCGCTGGTGACCAAGGTGCACAAGGAGGCCAGGCGGTTCGCCTCCGAAGGGTACGACATCCTGCTCATCGGCCACGAGGGGCACGAGGAGGTCGAGGGCACCGCGGGCGAGGCCCCCGACCGCATCCACCTGGTGGACGGCCCGGCGGGGGTGCGCGAGGTGACCGTCCGCGACCCCGGGCGGGTCGCCTGGCTGTCGCAGACCACGCTTTCGGTCGACGAGACCGAGGCCACGGTCGCCCTGCTGCGCGAACGGTTCCCCGCCCTGACCGGCCCGCCCTCCGACGACATCTGCTACGCCACCCAGAACAGGCAGACGGCGGTCAAGGACATCGCGGGCCGCTGCGACTTCGTCATCGTGGTGGGCTCGGCGAACTCCTCCAACTCGCGAAGGCTGGTGGAGGTGGCGCTGGAGGCCGGCGCGGGCGGGGCGCGCCTGGTGGACGACGCGGCCGAGATCGACCCCGCCTGGCTGGAGGGCGTCACCACCGCCGGCGTCACCAGCGGGGCGTCGGTGCCGGAGGAGCTGGTGACCGGTGTTCTGCGACGGCTTCGCGATCTGGGCTTCGGCGAGGTCGAGGAGGTCGAGTCGGCCCGCGAGAGCCTGGTCTTCTCGCTGCCCCTCGCGTTGCGGGGAGGCGACCGTGACCACGGATGACGGCGCCGGGGCCGGGACCTCGCTCTACCTGGACCTGCTGAAGCGGTGCCTGCTCAACCTGATCTACACCGACCCGCCGATCGCCACCCCGTGGCAGGCGCGCGACGTCTTCGACCTGCAGGCGCGGCTGGAGGGCAAGGACTGGCCGAGCCTCGCGCACACCATGATCGGTATGTCCCGGCTGGACAACCTGCAGCTCCTGATCGAGCGGGTACTGGCTGAGGGCATACCGGGCGACCTGATGGAGGCGGGGATCGCCCGCGGGGGCGCCGCCGTGTTCATGCGGGGCGCCCTCAAGGCGTACTCGGTGACCGACCGGAACGTGTGGGCGGCGGACTCCTTCGAGGGCTTCCCGCGCACCGGGGACGAGGCCGGGCATCCCTCCCCCCTGCTCGGCGTGCTGAGCGAGCTGACCGAGCAGGTGGACGACCCGGCCTCGACCGCCTACGCCCGTTTCCTGGCCGGCACCTCGCTGGCCGAGGTGCAGCAGACCTTCGCCAAGTACGGCCTGCTGGACGAGCGGGTCCGGTTCCTGGCGGGCTGGTTCTCCCACACGCTGCCCCGCGCCCCCATCGACCGGCTCGCCCTGCTCAGGCTCGACGCGGACCTGTACGGCTCGACCTACGACGCCCTGCGGCTGCTCTACCCGAAGGTGGTCCCGGGCGGCTTCGTGATCGTGGACGACTACCACGCCATCGAGGAATGCCGCGAGGCGGTGCAGGACTACCTGAAGAGCATCACCGAGGACATCACCCTGGAGCGCGTGGACTACTCCGCCGCGTACTGGCGCAAGAGCCACGAATAGCGCTGCTCAGGGCTTCAGCAGGTCCTCGATGAGCCGTACCGCGTGGTCCGGGCCGGGGAGGGCGGCGACCTCCGCGGCGACCGTGCGGGCGGCGGCCCGGTAGGACGCCTCCGCCAGCAGCGTCGCGGTCATCTCGCGCACCAGCCCCGGGTCGACGTCCTCGGGCGCGACGTGCAGGTAGGGCTCCAGGACGCACCGGGGGTAGACGAGCGCGGCGCCCAGGGCCGCGCAGCGCCGGGCGTTGGTGCCATGGTCGGAGCCGAGGGGGATGAGCCCGAGCGGCACGCTCTCGGCCAACGCGCACATCACCGTGCTGAAGCCACCGTGGGAGATGACCACGTCGCAGCGCCGGAAGACGGCCGAGTGCGGCACGTAGCGGGCGAGGCGGACGTTGGCGGGAGTCCCGCCGGGCAGCACGGACTCCGGGTCGCAGTCGGGCCCGGTCGTCATCAGGACGTCGTAGTCCTGGCCGTCGAACGCCTCGGCCAGCGCCCCGAACACCGAGGTCGCCTTGTTGTACATGGTGCCGAGGGTCGCGTAGACCAGCGGCCTGCCCCGCGGCGGCACGGCGGGGCCCGCGCGCTCGCCGTCCGGCGGCAGATCGCGGGCGTCACCGTCCGGCGGCAGGTCGCAGGGGTCGCCGCCCGGCAGCAGGTCGTACAGGAGCGGCTTGATGTGGTGCTCGTGCGGGAGGCGGGGTGTGCCGGGGCGGGCGAAGCGGGGCGGTTGACGCGCTCCCCGGCCTGAAGTGAAGGCCGGGGATTCAGCCCGTGCCGCGTTCACGCGGCACCTCTGTGGCTTCCTGCTTCGCCGGCCCGTGCCACCGCGAGCGGTGGTCTTACCGAGCCTCCACAGGCGTTTAGCCTGTCCGCCCGTCCGGCGGCCAGGATGTTGATCGCCGCGTTGACGTCCCGGTCGTGGGCCGCCCCGCACGGGCAAGTCCATGACCGCAGGTTGAGCGGCATCGATCCGGCGATGGTCCCGCACGCCGAGCACAGCTTCGAGCTGGGAAACCAGCGGTCGATCTTGGCAAAGGTCCGCCCGTACCGGGCGGCCTTGTACTCCAGCATGTTCACGAACTGTGACCAGCCCGCGTCGTGAACCGACTTCGCCAACCGCGTCCGGCCCAGACCGGACACCGACAGGTTCTCCACGTAGACCGCTTGGTTGTCGCGGATGATGCTCGTGGAGAGCTTGTGTGTCCAGTCGCGGCGCGCGTCGGCCACCTTGGCGTGAGCCCTGGCGACCTTCACGCGTGCCTTGGCTCGGTTCGCCGAACCCTTCTCCTTGCGGGAAAGGGTCTGCTGGGCTTTACGCAGGCGGCGTTCCGCACGGCGCAGCAAACGCGGGTTGCCGACCTTCCGGCCGTCCGACAAGACCGCGAAGTGGGTCAAGCCGAGATCGATACCGACTTCGCCGCCCGGCTCCGGTACCGGCTCCTCGGCCGTCTCCACGACGAAACTGGCGAAGTACCGCCCGGCCGCGTCCTTGATCACCGTCACCGACGACGGGGCCGGCGGCAGGGAGCGTGACCAGCGGATCGGCACGTCCCCGATCTTCGGCAGGCGGAGTCTCCCTCCCGCCGTGATGGAGAACCGGGCGTTGCGGGTGAAGCGGATCGCCTGCCGGTTGTCCTTCTTCGACCGGAACCGGGGGGCGGCGACCTTGCGCCCCTTGCGCTTACCGGCGATCGAGGCGAAGAAGTTCCGGTAGGCGGTGTTCAGGTCGGCCAGGGCCTGCTGGAGCACCACGGCGGACACCTCGCCCAGCCAGGAGCGTTCCGGGGTCTTCTTCGCCTCGGTGATGACCCGCTTCGACAGCTCCCCGTCCGAGATGTACGGCAACCCCTGCTCGCGGGCGTCCTGGCGTGTGCGCAGCCCGTCGTTGAACACCGTACGCGCGCACCCGAACGCCCGAGCCAGCGACTGACACTGGCCGGGGGTCGGGTAGAGCCGGTACTGGTAACGAACCTGCACGGCGACCACCGTACCCACGATCTATGACTGAACGTAGGAGAATCCGAGCGATCCGTGAACACACCGGTGATCGCGCCAACGCCGCCCACCACCCCGGCGAACACACCACCATCGAACGCAACGGCCGGTCCTTCGCCGTCCTGGTGCCCTACGCCTGGCGGGCCGAACGGCAACATCGGGAAGGTCAGGAAGGTCGGGGCACGCTCGCGCCCTAGTCTAGCGGGCACTCCCGTGTCGCCCTTCACCCCCGGCCTGAAGGCCGGAGCACTGGCCCGCATTTCGGTAGCGGTACGCGGCCCGGATCCCCAGGAGGCGGGCGAGGCTTGCCGGACATACTTAGGAGCCTTATAGTTAGGACCCTAACGAGATGGGGGACCGATGCCTGACGATCCCGGCTTCGAGGTCGACGACAGCGGCCTGCTGTTCAACCCCCAGCTGCGCGCCCTGGTCGGCCACGAGCTGGGCGACGAGGCGCTCGCGGTGGTCGAGGCCTTCGCCGCGATCAACCAGGCGGCCCGCCTCAACCGCTGGGCGCTGGAGCGGTGGGCCGTGCGCCACGGGCTGAGCGAGGCCCGCCTCCAGGTGCTGCTGGTGCTGCGCCGGCAGCCGCAGGGCATGCGCCTCGTCCACCTGGCGGCCGCGCTGGAGATCGCCCCTCCCTCGGTGACCGGCCTCGTCGACTCCCTGGAGAAGGACGGGCTGGTGCGGCGCGCGTCCGACCCGGGCGACCGTCGCTCCCTGCTCGCCACGCTGACCGCGCGCGGCCGTGAGCGCGTCGACGAGATCTGGTCGACGCAGGTGGAGCGCCAGGTCGGGATCACCGATGGCATCACCACCGAGGAGCTGCTCCAGTTGCGGCACCTCTGCCTCCGTCTCGTGCAGAACGTCCGGCGGGCCACCGCGAAGCGGAACGACCCCGGTTCCGGCGCGACGCCGCCCGCCGATCCCCCGCATACCGCCGACCGTGGAGGTCGCAATGACGCAGAAGGAAGAGCTGTCCGTTCCCCCGGCGGATGACGACGGGCCGCGCCTGTCCTCCTCGCGCAAGGTGGCGGCGACCGTGGGCGTCGCCATCGCCCTGCTGGTCGTCTCCCTCGACGGCACCATCGTCGGCACCGCGATGCCGCGCATCCTCGCGGACCTGCGAGGGCTGAACTACTACGCCTGGGTGGTCACGGCCTACCTCGTGACCTCGACCATCCTGATGCCCATCGCCGGCAAGCTCGGCGACCTGTTCGGCCGCAAGCCGCTGGTGCTCATCGGCCTGGCCGGGTTCCTCGGCACGTCCTGGCTGGTGGGCGCCTCGACCAGCACGCTGGAGCTGATCCTGCTCCGCGGCGTGCAGGGCCTGTTCGGCGGCGTCCTCACCGCCGTGACGTTCGCCGTGGTGGCCGACATCTATCCGGTGCGCCAGCGGGTCAAGCTGCACGGCCTCTTCAGCGCCATCATCGGCCTGTCCGTGGTGGCCGCGCCGCCGCTCGGCGGCTACATCACGGACAACTGGGGGTGGCGCTGGATCTTCTACGTCAACGTGCCGATCGGCGCCCTCGCGGTCGGGCTCACCTTCTTCTTCCTGCCGTACGTGGCGACCCGGCGAAGCTGGCGGGACATCGACTTCGCCGGCTGCGTGGCGCTGGCCGTCGCGCTGGTCCCCATCCTGATCGCGCTGTCCATCAGCAACGACCACGCCTGGACGTCGCCGCTGATGCTCGGCCTGATCGCGGTGTCGGTGGTCGGGCTGCCTGTCTTCCTGTTCGTAGAGCGCTCCGTCGCCAACCCCATCGTCCCGCTCGGCCTGTTCCTGGACCCGGTGTTCACGATCGCCATGGTCATCGCGGGCCTGTCCGCCGTCGGCCTGTACGGCCTGGCGGTCTTCATCCCACTGCTCTACCAGGGAGTCCTCGGCGAGACGGCGACCGGCTCGGGCACCCTGCTCACCCCGCTGCTGCTCGGCATGCTGGTGGCCTCGCCGGTGTCGGGCCAGCTCATCGCGCGCGTGCGCTACTACCGGTTCATCGGCACCGTGGGCCTGGCCGCGATGGTCGCCGGGCTGCTCATGCTCACCACGGTGACGCTGACCAGCCCCCACTGGCACGTCGTGGCCGACCTGGTTGTGCTCGGCATGGGCATGGGCCTGGTCTGGCCGCTGTCGACCGCGGTCGTCCAGGCCTCGATGGCCAAGGAGGTCGTGGGGGTCGCCACCGCCCAGGTGAACTTCTGGCGCAACCTCGGCGGCACGGTGGCGGTGGTGGTGCTCGGCAGCATCATGGCCAACCGCCTGTCCGTCGAGATCGCCTCCAGGCTCGCCACGGTCAGCGCTCCCCCCGAGCTGCTGCGCAAGCTCACCGGCGGCGGCTCGCAGGACCTTTCCACGCTGTTCGACCCGGCCCAGGTGGGCCGGCTGCGCGAGCAGGTCCCCGAGGCGCAGCGAGCGCTGTTCGAGCTGGTCGAGCGGTCCATGCGCACCGGCCTCGCCGACGTGCTGCACCTGGTGTTCCTCGTGGCCGCCGTCATCCTCGCCATACCCCTGGTGGCCAGCCTGTTCCTGAAGGAGACCCCGATCCCGCCGGCCCGCTCCCGGCGCGAGGAGCCGGCCGCCGAGGAGGTCTGACCGGCACGACGATCTGCCCGTGGCCGGGGCGAAATGCTGGGGTTTCTGGGGGGCCGCAGGGGAATGCCGCCATGCGATCGTGGGGGCGAAGCGGCCCGGGAACGGAAGGGATGGCGCGATGACGCCCGCCAGCACTCCCCGCACGATCGAAGAGCTGATGGGACCGCAGGCCCCCGCCCACATGCGGCGGCTGCGCGAGGAGCAGCCCGTCTGCCCGGTGAAGCTGCCCAACGGCGACGAGGCGCTCCTGGTGACGCGGTACGACGACGTGGCGGCGGTGCTGTCCGACCCCCGGTTCAACCGCACGTTCAACCCGCGGGGGACGGCCCGCGCGGGCGACCGCGCCACGCCTCCAGCGGACCTCGGCCAGATCACCCGTACGCTCGGCATGGACGGGCCGCCGCACCGCACGCTGAGGGCCGTGGTGAGCCGGGCCTTCACCCCACGGCGGGTGGAGTCCCTGCGCCCCGCGATCCAGAAGCACACCGACACCCTGATCGACGACCTGCGCCGTCACGGCAGCCCCGCCGACCTGGTCTCCGTCGTCGCCTCGCCCCTGCCCATCAGGGTCATCTGCGAGCTGCTCGGGGTGCCGCACGAGGACTCCGAGAAGTTCCGCGGCTGGTCCGACCGCACGCTGTCGGTCACCTCCTATCCCCGCGAGGAGGTGGTCACCGCCTGGCACGACCTGTTCGCCTACTTCGGCGAGCAGGTGGCGCGAAAGCGCGAGCACCCGGGTGACGACCTGCTCAGCGACATGGTGGCCGCCAGCGACAAGGAGGAGCGGCTGACCGAGCTTGAGCTGGTCTACCTCGCGACCGGCCTGCTCATCGGCGGCCACGAGTCGACCATCAACGCGATCAGCCTCGGCATGTGGCGCCTGCTGGAGCATCCCGCGGAGGTGGCGAGGATCCACGCCGACCCGTCCCTGATCGTCACCGCCGTCGAGGAGCTGCTGCGTTTCCAGACGCTCGGCGACATCGACCGTCAGCGGTTCACGCAGGAGGACCTGGAGCTGGGCGGCACCCCGATCCAGGCCGGCCAGATGGTGATGGCCGGGGTGCTGTCGGCCAACCGGGACGAACGCTATTTCACCGACCCCGACAGGCTGGATGTCGCCCGGCACCCCAACCCGCACCTGTCCTTCGGTCTCGGCCCGCACTTCTGCCTGGGCGCGGCGCTGGCGCGGGTCGAGCTCCAGATCGTGCTGGGCACCTTGCTGCGGGAGTTCCCCGGCATGCGCCTCGCCGTGCCGACAGGCCAGGTGCGGCGCAAGACAGGACTGATGGTGAGCGGCCTTGAGGAGCTGCCGGTCGCCTGGTGACCAGGCACGGCAGGCCGCGACAGGCTTCGAGTACGAGGAGATCCCCCATGGCACCCCAGCCGTCCGGACCCGTTGACATCACCGATGTCCCGCCGCCACCCACGGTGACCCGGCCCGGGAGCATCAACGACCAGCAGTACCTCATCGACTGCTATCTGGAGTACGGGCCGGTGTTCCGCGTGCTCCAGAAGGGCGAGCTGGCCCGTAAGGAGGGCGACGAGTTCACCGTGCTCGCCGGCCCGGAGGCCAACGCCTTCGCGATGCGCACCACCAACATGCACCAGGGCACGGACGGCGCGGTCAAGCTGAGGTCCGACAGCCACTGGGAGGACTTCAGCAACGAGCTGGGCATGGACGGCTTCAGCCGCGAGGGCGACATGCACCGCCAGCACCGCATGCTGACCAGCCGGGGCTACGCCCGCACCACGATCACCGGCCGGCTGCCCGAGGTGGTCGCCATGGCCGAGGCCGTGACCGCGCGCTGGGAGCCCGGGCAGCGCGTGCCCGCCGTGCGGGAGATCCAGCGCATCGTCGGCGAGCAGCTCGGGCGCAGCCTCATCGGCTTCTCCCCCGCCGACTACGTCGACGACCTCGTGACCTTCGTCCGCACCACCAAGCTGACCATGCTGCTGCGCACCGGCGCCGCCGAGATGCTCGCCGACCCCGCCTACGAGCGGGCGCGCAACCGCGTCTTCGAGATCGGCTACCGGGCGATCAACGCGCGGCTGGCGATCCCCCCGGACGAGCGTCCGGGCGACCTGCTGGACGACATGCTCGCCGTCTGGAATCCCAAGCTCGGCGACGACCTGCCGCCCCTGCTGGTGGCGGCCACCATCGGCCCGTTCCTCGCCGGCCTGGAGACCGCCTCCTACCGGACCGCCTACCTGCTGTACCTGATCCTCAACCACCCGGACGTGGCGCGCCGCGTCGTGCGGGAGGTCGACGACTGGTTCGCCGGGCCGCTGACCTGGGACCGGCTCAAGACCTGCCACGCGCTGTACGGCGGGATGATGGAGGCCCTGCGGCTCTACAAGGGGCCGGCGCGCCAGTGGTACACGGCCGAGGAGTCGTTCGTCTTCGAGAACCACCTGGTGGCCAAGGGCGACAGCGTCATCCTCGTGTACGACACCTCCCACCACCTCCCCGAGCTGTTCCCCGACCCGGGCGCGTTCGACGTCGACCGCTACCGTGCGCCCCGCAACGAGCACCGCCGCCTCGGCGCGTTCGCCCCGTTCGGGGTGGGCGGGCACACCTGCCTCGGGTCCGGCATGGCCGAGGTGCAGGTCATGGTGAACGTCGCGACCATCCTGCGCGACTGGGAACTCGACGCCCTGGGCCTGCCCTTCGACGCCGACGCCGACGCCGACGAGGCGATGCGGGCCGGCGTGGTCGCCCGGCGCCCGGCGCGATGACCGGCGCGATGACCGGCGCGGGAACCGGGGTCGCGGGCGCCCCGGCGGCCGGGCTCCGGACACGGTTGCTCGCCCACGTGCAGACCTGGCGCCCGTACACCATGCTGTACATCGGCCTGGTGGGCCTGGCCGGCGGGCTGCTGAACGACCCCCGGGCGTCCGGCTGGGCGCTCGCCGGGGCGTGGGCGGTGCCGACGCTCGGCTGGATCGGCGGCCACTACGGCGGCGACTACTTCGACCGGCGGCTCGACGCCGTGGCCAAGCCGCACCGGCCCATCCCCTCGGGACGCATGCCGGCGCGCGACGGGCTCGCCGGCCTGGTCGCCTGCACCGCCGGCGGCGCGGTCGCGGCCCTGCTGCTGAACTGGCGGACCCTGCTCCTCGTGGCCGCGGCGCTGGCCGCCGGGCTCGGCTACAGCGCCGTGCTGAAGGCCAGAGGGCTGAGCGGCAACCTCGTCCGGGGAAGCCTCACGGCGTTCGCCCTGCTGTTCGGCGCCATGGCCACGGCCCCGTACCCGGCGCCGTACGTGCTGCCGGTGGCCGCCGTGTTCCTGCTGCACGACATGCAGTCGAACCTGGTCGGCACGCTGCGTGACATCGGCGGCGACCGGGACGCGGGCTACGAGACCTTTCCCGTGCGGCGCGGCGCCCGGCCGGCGGTGCGCGTCGTCGTGGCGGTGAGCGTGGCGTGGGTGGCGCTGGCCGCGGCCGTCCCCGCGCTGAGCCCGTCGAGCCCCGAGGGCGACGCGGCCCGCTGGGCCGCGTACTGGCCGGTGCTCGGCGCCTGCGTGCTCCTCGCGGCCGCGGCGATCGGCCTGCTCGCCCGCGCCGCGGAGCCGATGCCGCCGCCCGTCGCGCTACGGGCCCACGCGGTTCTGGTGGTGGAGCGGGTCGCGCTGGCGGGGGCGTTCGTCGGGCTCGCTGCGGGGCCGGTCGTGATGCTCGCGGCCACCCTGCCCGCCCTGCTCGCCACGATCGTGCTCCAGGCCGGGATGCGCACGCGGTACGAGTTCGGCGCGGCCACCCTCGCCTGACCGTCCCTCGCACGGCCGGCGGCACACTCGCCCGGCCCGCCCCTCGCACGGAACCAATCGTCTCGCCGATCCGGAGGACCACCCGACCATGGGAATCGAGACCGTCACCAGCAGGAACCGGGACGTCGAGGGCGGCGTCGCCGGCGCGGTCAAGGCACTGTGGGCCGCCCAGCGCGCGGACGGCTCATGGGAGGGATACCTGCCGTCCTCGGCCGTGTCGACCGCGGCCGTCCTCATCGCCCTGCACGTCGCCGACCGCGACGGCGGCGCCGCGCTGATCGAGGCCGGCACCGGCTGGCTGGTGGCCCAGCAGAACCCCGACGGAGGCTGGGCCGACGTGCCCGGCGGCCCGTCCACCTTCAACGGGACGGGCATCGCGGTGTCCGCGCTGAAGACGGTGCGCCCTGGGGCCGAGGCGGAGATCGGGAGGGCCAGGGACTGGCTGGCGCGCAACGGCGGCCAGGCCGCGCTGGAGGACATCGAGCGGACCACCCTCAACGTGATCGTCCGCGTCTACCTCGCCTTCGCCGGGCTGTACGACCCGGCCAGGGTGAAGCGGATCCCCATCGAGATCTCGCTGATGCCGCACCGGCTGCACCAGCGTGTGTCGTTCATCCTGCCCGGCGTCTACTCCTGGGCGATCATGCAGGTGCACACGCGCGCGTTCGGCCCGCTGAGGCGCGTGACCAACCGCGTCGCCGAGCGGCGCACGCTGCGGTACCTGCGCGACCTGGCCGAGTTCGAGGGACCGGACGGCGGCTCGGAGGAGTCGGCCTTCATGGTCGCCCTCATCGTCTTCGGGCTGGCGCTGGCCGGCGTGGGCGACGACCTCGTCGCCAAGTACCTCGCCTACATGCGCGGCGCCGTACGGCCCGACGTGTCGTGGCCCATCGACCGGGACCTGGAGCTGTCCGGCACCTGCTACGTCAGCCAGGGACTTCAGGAGGCCGGGCTCGGCGACGACGAGCGGCTTCGCCCCGCCATGAACTGGATCAAGGCCTCGCAGCGGCAGGTGGGCCTGCCCGCGACCGGCTGCCCGCCCGGCGGCTGGGGCTGGGGCCTGCCGTCCTCGTGGCCCGACGTCGACGACACCTCGCTCGCGCTGTACACGCTGGCACGGGCCGGTGTCCCCGCCTCCGACCCCCACGTACGGGCGGGCGTGGCGTGGCTGCACTCCATGCGGAACCGCAACGGCTCGTGGGGATGCTTCATCCGCAACGGCAGGACCATGTTCGACGCTCCCTGTTCGGCGCTCACCGCGCACGCCATGATCGCGCTCAACCGGGTCGGCGGCCAGGACCACCGCCTCGACCGGGCGGTGCGCTGGCTGGCCAGGACGCAACGGTCCGACGGCTCCTTCTCGTGCGTGTGGTTCAGGGACCACACGGCCGGGACGGCCCGGGTGCTCGACGCGCTGGGGCAGCTCGGGCTCGGCGACCATCCGGTCGCGCGCGGCTGCGCGAACTGGCTCACGACGCACCGCGCGCCGGGCGGCGGCTGGGGCGACGGCGGGGCGCTCGGGCCGACCGCCGAGGAGACGTCGTGGGCGGTGCTGGGCCTCGTCAGCTCGGGCCGGGGCGACGATCCCGCCGTCACCGCCGGGATCGAGTGGCTGCTGGACCACCAGCGCGACGACGGGCTCTGGGACGGCGGGCAGGTCGGCTACTACTACAACGGCCTGACGTACTGGTGTGACGCGATGGTGAACGGCTACGCGCTCCAGGCCCTCGCCTGCTACCGGGACCGCTGACGCCCCCCGGCACGCGGCCCGGTCCCAGGCTTCCCCCCTCATCCCGGGCCACTCGGCCCGGCGCCGGGCTTCCCCCTCGTCCCGGCCCGCGGGGGCCGGGGCGGGGGGCCCGCCCGCGCCCCGGCCCCCGGGCGCGGGC
>NZ_JBEZFH010000051.1:0-13691 GCF_040649355.1 Sphaerisporangium sp. NPDC049002
CGGCGTTGGTCAGGCGCGCCACCTCGTCCTCTGCGGCGACGACGGCCGACACCTTGCCGGTCGGGGAGGGGCTGGACGCGGGCTTGGTCGGCTTGGGAGCCGGCGTCGTCGAAGGCTTGGCGCTCGGCTTGGCCGTGGGCGTCGCGGACGGCTTCGTGCTCCGCGGCGCGGCGAGCCTGCCGATGTCGTCGAAGAAGTCCGGGGGCAGGCCGGAGGACCGGTCCGGCAGTTGCGCGTTCGGCTCGACGTACCCGGCGAGGCCGTCGGGGGTGACGCCCTGGCCATTCGTGCCGGTGGTGTCCGTCGAGGTGTTCTTCTTGTTCTTCGCGCTGTCGTTGTTCGCGACGGGCGCGGCGGTCGGTCCGACCGGGGAGCCCGGATCGTCGGCCCGTGCGCCGGAGGACCCCGAAGAACCAGAGGAGCCGCTCGACCCGTCGGACCCCGCGCTCTCGCCGGAGGCGTCGTCCGGGTCGGCGGAGACGTCGCCGGGGTCGGACGCGGCGTCGCCCGCGGCCTGGTCGGAGCCGGTCCCGTCCTCGGACGACTGCTGGCTCACGGTGCCGGCGCCGCTGGTGGAAGCGGTGCGGTTCGTGAGGGTGATGACCCCTCCGGCGGTGACGGCCGCCGCCAGCACGGCGGCGGCCGTGCTGATCACGAGGGTCCTTTTGCGCGAGCTCGAGGGGGAGGGCGGCTCGCTTGCGAGGTATTCGGGGGGGAGATGTGAGCTGGACTCGTCGTAGCGGCCCGGCGACGGACGGTCGTGCCGATCCATGTTAGGTGACTCCTGCGGCCTATCGGGGGGAAAGCGCTCCGGCTTCCGCGGGCGGTGGTCACACTAGCCCCATAGAACGAATTACCGCACCTCAATCACGGAAGAATCACGACTTGTCATCACTTGGACCGATCTCAATTCGAACGGTGGCGGCCGTCGGGGGCGTGACGGCGGTCTTCGCCATCGTGGGGCTGGGGATCACCCTTGGTACCGCTCCAACGGCACCCGGATCGCCGACGCAAAAGAGGGATCCGGCCTCGCCGATCTCGCGCCCCACCGTCCCGTCGGCCGCTCGCCCGGAGCCCCTGCCCGGACCCGGAGCGCGCCCCGTATTCGAACACGAAAAAAATGCGGGCCATCCGGCCGTCGCCGCCTCCGCGGGGCACATCGAGCCGCCCGGACGCCCGCGGCTCGACCCGCCCTGGCGCCCGCGGCCCGAACTCCCTCAGATGAAGCGGCCCGAGCGCCTGTGGACGGCGTTCGTCCCCCCTCTCCAGGGCGGCGCCTCCCCAGACGAGCGGGCGCGGGTCCCGGGCGGCTCGTACGCGGCGAGCGCGCCGGGCGAGGGGAGCACCGCCACGACGCGGGCAGGGCGCCGGCACGGCGGGCGGGCAGGGGACGCGTCCTCGGGCGCGACCAGGAAGAACGGGCCGATCACTCCTGCGGCCCGCGACCGCCGGGAAGGCCCCCGGGGCAGGGTGCGAACCCTCCCGGATCAGCCGAAACCGCCGGCGCCCATCCCCAAGCCCCCGCCGCGTCCGTCGCCACCGGACCCGCCCCGGTCGCCGCCGTCACCGGAGCCGCGCCGGCCCGAGGCCGATCGGCCTCCCCCGGTGCCGAACCCCTGCGCGACCTTCACGGACTTCCGCCGCGCCTACTGCGACCGGCTGCTCAGCGGCCACACCGGTACGAAGTGAACCGGCCGCGTCCCAGCGGCCGTACCCGGACGGAAGTGAACCGGCCGGCCACCGCGGCCGTACACCCGGGTGGACGAGGCCGGGCCGGCATGGCGCGCCGGGGAGCGGAGCGGATGTGGATCAGGAACGGCGCATGGCGGGCATGCCGAGCGACACCGCGCCCGGCGTGCCGGAACCGGTGCCCGCGCCCGTGCCGCAGGCGGCGCTCTCCCTGGCCTCCCACGCGTCACCCGCGCGGGTGCGGCGCAGCGCCAGGGCGGGACCGTCGGCGACGAGATGGTGCGGAGCGGCGTAGGTGACCTCGA
The DNA here is from genome assembly GCF_040649355.1 of Sphaerisporangium sp. NPDC049002. NCBI lineage: Bacteria > Bacillati > Actinomycetota > Actinomycetes > Streptosporangiales > Streptosporangiaceae > Sphaerisporangium > Sphaerisporangium sp. NPDC049002. The sequence continues at coordinate 1,995 of NZ_JBEZFH010000051.1, forward strand.
CGGTCACCATGTCACCCGGTCTCGGCACGTCACCACCAGGGAGGTCATCGCGCAGTGCCGGAACGAAATGGACCAGGCGGTTGTCGGGGGCGCGGCCGGACATGCGCTGGGTCGCCCCGTCCTTGCGCCCTTCACCCTCGGCGACCAGGACCTCCAGCCTGCGGCCCACCTGCGCCTTGTTCTCGGCCCACGAGATGTCGTTCTGCAGGGCCACCAGGCGCTCGTAACGCTCCTGGACGACCTCCTTGGGCACCTGGTCGTCCATGGTCGCGGCCGGGGTGCCCGGACGGATGGAGTACTGGAAGGTGAAGGCGTTGGCGAAGCGGGACTGCCGGACGACGTCGAGCGTGCCCTGGAAGTCCTCCTCGGTCTCGCCGGGGAAGCCGACGATGATGTCGGTGGAGATGGCGGCGTCGGGCATGGCGGCGCGCACCCGCTCGATGATGCCGAGGTAGCGCTCGGCCCGGTAGGAGCGGCGCATGGCCTTCAGCACGCGGTCGGAGCCCGACTGCAGGGGCATGTGGAGCTGGTGCATGACGTTGGGCGTCTCGGCCATGGCGGCGATGACATCGTCGGTGAAGGCCGCCGGGTGCGGCGAGGTGAAGCGCACCCGCTCAAGCCCCGAGATGTCGCCGCAGGCGCGCAGCAGCTTGCCGAACGCCAGCCGGTCGCCGAACTCCACGCCGTAGGTGTTGACGTTCTGACCGAGGAGCGTGATCTCAAGGACGCCGAGGTCGACCAGGGAGCGGACCTCGCTCAGCACGTCGCCGGGGCGGCGGTCCTTCTCCTTGCCGCGCAGCGCGGGGACGATGCAGAACGTGCAGGTGTTGTTGCACCCGACCGAGACCGACACCCACGCCGCGTACGGCGACTCGCGCTTGGTCGGCAGGGTGCTCGGGAAGACCTCCAGCGACTCCTTGATCTCGACCTGGGCCTCCTGCGCGATGCGCGCGCGCTCAAGGAGGACGGGGAGCGAGCCGATGTTGTGCGTGCCGAAGACCACGTCGACCCAGGGGGCCTTGCGTACGATCTCGCCCTGGTCCTTCTGCGCGAGGCAGCCGCCCACGGCGATCTGCATGCCGGGGTTGGTCAACTTGGCCGGGCGCAGGTGGCCGAGGTTGCCGTACAACCTGTTGTCGGCGTTCTCACGGACGGCGCACGTGTTGAACACGACCACGTCGGCCGTGTCGCCGTCGTCCGCCCGGACATACCCGGCGTCCTCCAGCAGGCCCGAGAGCCGCTCGGAATCGTGGACGTTCATCTGGCACCCGTACGTGCGGACTTCGTAGGTGCGGGCGCGCTCCTCGGTGACAGTCATCTCAACTGACAAGGGTAGGCGCTCCGGGAGGTTCGTCGCACGCCCCCTCCGCCCTGACCCTGCGACGTTCCAGGCGGGACCACCTGTGCGTGACGACCACCCGGAGCGAGCCACACGATCGCGCTCCGTGACCAGGCCGTGATGCGATCGGTACCGCCTGGTTAGTGACCGGTGGCCTTGACCACTTACGTTGTGCAACATGACGGAGAACGGGGACGCGACTCCTCTCGTCAGAGTCGATAACGTCAACAAGAACTTCGGTGCCCTTCATGTGCTGAAGGACATCGATCTGACGGTCTCCCGGGGAGAGGTCGTCGTGGTGATCGGCCCTTCCGGGAGCGGTAAGTCGACCCTGTGCCGCGCCATCAACCGGCTGGAGACCATCGACTCCGGCACGATCACCTTCGACGGGAAACCGCTTCCCGCCGAGGGTAAGGCACTGGCCAAGCTGAGGTCGGACGTGGGGATGGTGTTCCAATCCTTCAACCTCTTCGCCCACAAGACGATCCTGGAGAACGTCACGCTGGGTCCGGTGAAGGTACGGGGCATCCCTCGCGATCAGGCCGACAAACGGGGCATGGAGCTGCTCCAGCGCGTCGGCATCGACGGCCAGGCGGGGAAGTATCCCGCCCAGCTCTCAGGGGGCCAGCAGCAGCGCACGGCCATCGCCCGCGCCCTGGCGATGGACCCGAAGATGATCCTCTTCGACGAGCCGACCTCGGCGCTGGACCCCGAGATGGTCCAGGAGGTGCTCGACGTCATGATCGGTCTCGCGCGTGACGGCATGACGATGGTGGTCGTCACCCACGAGATGGGCTTCGCCCGCCGGGCGGCCAGCCGGGTCGTGTTCATGTCCGAAGGGCAGATCGTCGAGGAGAACACCCCCGACGATTTCTTCACCAACCCCCGGACCGACAGGGCCAAGGACTTCCTGTCCAAGATCTTGACGCATTGATCGGCACGCCCGTGTACGCGCCCGTGTGCCGCGCCGCGACGTCCGTACGAGACCCGTGTTCGGCGATCCCGGACGTACGGGATCGCACCTTGAACCTCACGCACTGAAGCACTCCATGCCGGCAACCGCTCGACACGAAGAAAGCTGAGGTACACGCATATGCGTTCACGACAGATCGGGGCCATCCTCCTATCTGCCGCGGCTCTGGCCGCCAGCCTCTCCGCCTGCGGCGGCGGCGGACCCACGACGGCGCTCCAGAAGGCCAAGGACGACAAGAAGCTCACCATCGGCGTGAAGTACGACCAGCCCGGCCTCGGCCTGAAGAAGCCCGACGGCACGGTCGAGGGCTTCGACGTCGACGTGGCGAAGTACATCGCCAAGGAGCTCGGCGTTCCCGAGAGCGGCATCACCTGGAAGGAAGCGCGCTCGGCCAACCGCGAGACCTTCCTCCAGCAGGGGCAGGTCGACATGATCGTCGCGACCTACTCGATCACCGACGCGCGCAAGCCCAAGGTGACCTTCGGCGGGCCGCTGTACATCGCCCACCAGGACACGCTCGTCCGCGCCGACGACACCTCCATCACCTCCCTGGACAGCCTCAAGGGCAAGCGCATCTGCCAGGTGACCGGCTCCAACTCGTGGAAGAACATCGCCGAGGGCACCAACAAGGAGAACAAGAAGGTCGAGGTCCAGCTCGTGCCGGCCGGCGCCTACGAGGAGTGCGTCACCAAGCTCAAGGGCAACGCCATCGACGCGGTCACCACCGACGACACCATCCTCGCCGGGTTCGCCAAGCGTGAGGGCGGAGCGCTCAAGGTCACCGGCGCCCCCTTCACCGACGAGAGGTACGGCGTCGGCCTGAAGAAGGGCGACAAGGAGACCTGCGAGGCCGTCAACAAGGCCATCGTCAAGATGTACCAGGACGGGACGATGCAGAAGATCTTCGACACTCACTTCAGCGGCACTGGCCTGAAGTTCACGGCGGCGGGTGCGCCGCCCGCCGAGGGTTGCAGCTGATCCCCTTTCCCCAGCGCCGGTGAGGTCACCTCACCGGCGCTCCCCGTCTCCGGTGGAGCCCGATGGAATCGCTCTTTGACTTCAGTCCCCTGGTACAGGAATTCGGCACGATCCTCACAGGCTTCTGGTCGACGATCCGCCTGACCCTTATGAGCGGGCTGCTGGCGCTGATCCTCGGCACGATCCTGGTCGCCATGCGGGTGTCCCCCACTCCCGTCCTGCGCGCCGCCGGGACCGTTTACGTCAACACCCTGCGCAACACCCCGCTGACCCTGGTCCTGCTGCTGTGCGCGCTGGGGCTGAGCGACACCCTGCAGCTGACCCTTTCCACCGACTCGCCCACGAACTACTACTGGTGGGCGGTGCTCGGGCTGTCGGCGTACACGGCGTCGTTCGTGTGCGAGGCGCTGCGGTCCGGCATGAACACCGTGCCCGCCGGGCAGGCCGAGGCGGCCCGAGCCATCGGGCTCACCTTCCTGCAGACCCTGCGGCTGGTGGTGCTCCCCCAGGCGTTCCGCTCGGTCATCGCCCCGCTGGGCAGCATCCTGATCGCGCTCACCAAGAACACGACCATCGTCATCGTCGCCGGCTACATCGAGGCCTCGGCGGTGATGAAGCAGATGTTCGACGACTACGGCGGCACGCTCCCGATCTTCCTCGGGTTCGCGGCCGGATACATGGTCCTCACGCTGCCCACCGGCTTCTTCTTCGGCTGGCTGGCCAAGCGCCTGGCGGTGAGCCGATGAGCGGCCTCGCGCCGGACACGCCCGTACGGGAGACGCCCGCCCGGGAGCCCGTACGAGAGAAGGAGGACGCGTGAGCGCCAACGTCCTTTTCGACGTGCCGGGTCCCCGCGCACGTCTGCGCAACAACATCCTGACCCTGGTCTCCGCCGTCGTGATCCTCGGCGTCGCCTACCTGCTCATCAAGGCGCTGGCCGACAAGGGGCAGTTCGAGGGCAAGCTGTGGGAGCCGTTCCTGCGCGGGGACGTCTGGACCGGCCAGATCATCCCCGGCATGATCGCCACGTTGCAGGCCGCGGTCGTCTCGGCCGTGCTCGCCCTGGTCTTCGGCGTCGTGTTCGGGCTGGGCAGGCTCTCGGAGCACTCCTGGATCCGCGTGCCGTCCGGCGCGGTGGTGGAGTTCTTCCGCGCGATCCCGCTGCTTCTGCTGATCTTCTTCGCGCAGGCAGGTCCCGCGACGATCAGCGGCTACACCGTCAGCGTCCCGGCCTTCGCCGCCGTGGTCATCGGCCTGACGCTCTACAACGGCTCGGTGCTCGCCGAGGTCTTCCGCGCGGGCATCCTGTCGGTGCCGCGGGGGCAGTCGGAGGCCGGCTACTCCCTCGGGCTGCGCAAGGGCGGGGTCATGCGGCTCATCCTGCTGCCGCAGGCCACCACGGCCATGATGCCCGCGATCGTGAGCCAGATGGTCGTCCTCCTCAAGGACACGGCCCTCGGGTGGGTCATCGCCTACGAGGAGCTGCTGAACTACGGGCTCAAGCAGATCCCGTCCAACTTCGGCAACCTCATCCCGAGCGCGATCGTCATCTCGGTGGTCTACATCGCGATCAACCTGGTGCTCAGTCACATCGCCACCAGGCTCGAACGGCGGAGCAGGCGGAGCCGCCGCACGACCGCGACCGTGGTCGGCGCGCCGGCCGCCGCGGGCGTCGGCACCGGCGGCATCGACTAGCCGGGCTGGCCGGAGTGGCCGGGTAAAGGTTTGACCTGATCGCGGGCGGGGACTCCGCGTGGCGGCTCTAATACTCCGATGAGCAGGACGCCGCCCGCCGCATCCCCGCCCGCGCCGACGCGCGGGCTCCCGCTCGCGACGGCGCTGCTGGTGCTCACGTTCGCGACGGTCACGGGCTGCGGAGGCGGGCACGGCACCCTGGTCGTCGGGGTGCGCCCGGAGCGGCCGGGGCTCGCCGACCGCCTGCCGACCGGCGGGTACGCGGGGTTCGAGATCGACGTCGCCGGATACGTCGCCAGGCGGCTCGGCTATCGCGACGACCAGGTCAGCTACGTCGAGCTGGGGCCCACCGACGGCGGACGGGCCGACCTGACCATGGGCGTGCCGCTGGCGAAGGGCCAGACCGCCGGGGGGCCGCTTTCCGGGCCGTACCTGGTCTCGGGGCAGGACATCCTGACCAGCGCGAACGACCTGTCCGTCCGCCGGCTCAAGGACCTGACGCAGAAGAGGGTCTGCACCGGGTCCCCCGGCCCCCTGGTGAGCAGGTTCGGCGTGGCGTGGCAGCGCGCGTTCCTCATCACCTCGACCGTGAAGGACTGCGTGCGGATGCTCGCCGCCCGGCGGGTGAACGCGGTCACCGACGACGCGGTGGTGCTCGCCGGACTCGCCGGCGCGTCGCCGGGACGCTTCCGGCTCGTCGGCCACACGTTCTCCCGCGACAAGTACGGCATAGCCCTGCGCGCGGACAGCGGTGACCTTCACGCCCAGGTCGACGAGGCCCTGCGGACCATGTTCGGCGACGGCTCGTGGCGGCGCGCGGTGATCGAGCACCTCGGCCTGTTGGCGGCGAAATATGCGACTCCGCCCGCTTTGGAGAAGTACTCGGGAACACGATCAGCGCCGTAGCGGTCACACGCCGGGGTGTTTTCCGGCAGGATGCGGCTATGCCCCCCGAGCGCACGTCCGGGCACCCGGCCTTGCCGTTTGGTGCCTGGCCCTCGCCGATCTCCACCTCAGACGTCGTCCGTGCCGGGCTGCGGCCCGGGTACCCGGCCGTCCTGGGCGAGGAGGTCTGGTGGGAGGAGGATCGTCCCGCCGAAGGCGGACGGCGCACCATCGTCCACCGTGCCGCCGACGGCACGCGCCGCGAACTGCTCCCCGCCCCCTGGCACGCCCGCACCCGCGTCCACGAGTACGGCGGCCGGTCGTACGCCGTCGCGCCGGGGGTGGGGGTGGTGTTCGCGAACCACTCCGACCAGCGGCTCTACGTCGTGCCCACCGGCGGCGGTGACCCCGGCTCCGGGCCGAGGCCCATCACCCCCGAGCCCGAGCACGCCTGCGGCCTGCGGTACGCCGACCTCGTGATCCACGGCGACGAGGTGTGGTGCGTCCAGGAACACCACACCGGCGGCAAGGTGGTCCGGTCGATCGTGTCGATCCCGCTGCGCGGCGACGGCGAGCCCACGCCGCGGGTGAGCGGGAACGACTTCTACGCGTCCCCGGCGATCTCCCCCGACGGGGAGCATCTCGCCTACATCTGCTGGGACCACCCCCGGATGCCGTGGGTCGGCACCGAGCTCCGCGTCGCCAGGCTCGCCGGCGGCCGCTCCTGGCGCGTCAAGGGCGGCCCGTCCGAGTCGGTGCTCGCCCCGCGGTGGAAGGACGACCACACCCTCTATCTGATCTCCGACGAGTCCGGCTGGTGGAACCTCCACGAGGCCGCGATCGACGGCGCCTCCTCCCGGGCGCTCTTCCCCGCCGAGGAGGAGTTCGCCTGGGCGCTCACCGAGCTGGGCGGCGCGCCGTACGTCGTCCTCGGCGACGGCCGGCTCGCGGTGCTGCACGGCCGGGGGGACATGCGGCTCGCGATCCTCGACCCGGGCACCGGGGTCCTCACCGAGCCCGACCTGCCCTACGACGGCTGGATGCCCTGCCTCAGCGCCGACGGCTCCACCCTTTGCGGCGTCGCCTACGGCCCCGCGATCCCCCGGTCGGTGGTGCGGCTGGACACCGTCACCGGGCTGGCCGAGGGGCTGCGGCGCGACGTCGGCGAGCTGCCCGCCGTCGACTACCTGCCTGTCCCCCGGTCGGTGGAGATCCACGGCCGGTTCGGGCGGCGGGTGCACGCGTACGTCTACCCGCCCGCCAACCCGGCCGTACGGACCGGCGAGGCCGCCCCGCCGTACGTGGTCTTCGCGCACGGGGGTCCCACGGCGCACAGCATCACCGCGCTCGACCTGCAGAAGGCCTTCCTCACCAGCCGCGGCATCGGCGTCATCGACGTGAACTACGGCGGCTCCACCGGGTACGGCCGCGCCTACCGTGACCGCCTGAAGGGTCACTGGGGCGTCATCGACGTGGAGGACACGATCGCCGCGGCCGAATGGCTGCTCTCAGACGGTCACGCCGACCCCGCGCGCATCGCCATCCGCGGCGGCAGCGCCGGCGGCTGGACCGCCATGGCCTCCTGCTGCGCGTCCGGGCTGTTCTGCGGCGGGGTCTCCATCGCCGGGATCAGCGCGCTGGCGCCCCTCACCGCCTCGACGCACGACTTCGAGTCGCGCTATGTCGAGTGGCTGGTGGGCCCCGAAGACCCGCTCTTGTACGCCTCGCGGGAGCCGCTGGCGAAGGCCGGCCAGGTCGACTGCCCGATGCTGCTGATGCAGGGTCAGGACGACCCGGTCGTGCCGCCGTCGCAGTCGGAGGCGTTCGTGGCGGCCCTCACCGAGCGCGGCGTGCCCTGCACCTACCTCGCCTTCGAGGGGGAGGCGCACGGCTTCCGCAGGGCCGAGACCCGGAGCGCCGCCCTCGCCGCCGAGCTGGCCTTCTACCAGCAGCTCTTCCGCCCCTGAGCTCCGGTGCCCATCGCTCAGCGGGCGAACTCGGTGGCGCGGGACTCCCGCACCACGGTGATGCGGATCTGGCCGGGGTAGGTCAGCTCCTCCTCGACCTGCTTGGCCACGTCACGGGCGATCACCTGGGCCTGGATGTCGTCGATCGCCTCGGGCTTGACCATGACCCTGATCTCCCGGCCCGCCTGCATGGCGAAGACCTTTTCCACGCCGTCGTACGACTGCGCGATCTCCTCCAGCCGCTCCAGCCGTTTGACGTACGCCTCCAGAGACTCCCTGCGCGCGCCAGGACGGCTGCCGCTGATCGCGTCGGCGGCCTGGGTCAGCACCGCCTCGACCGTGCGGACCTCGACCTCGTTGTGGTGGGCCTCGATGGCGTGCACGACGTCCTCGTGCTCGCCATACCGCCGGGCGATCTCGGCGCCGATCAGGGCGTGGCTGCCCTCGACCTCGTGGGTGAGCGCCTTGCCGATGTCGTGCAGGACCGTGCAGCGCTTGAGCAGCATGGCGTCCAGGCGCAGCTCGGAGGCCATGATGCCCGCGATGTGCGCCGACTCGATGAGGTGTTTGAGCACGTTCTGCCCGTACGACGTGCGGTAGCGGAGCTGGCCGAGCAGGGTGATCAGCTCGGGGTGCATGTCGGTGATGCCCAGCTCGACCAGGGCGTCCTCACCGGCCCGCACGCACAGGTCCTTGACCTCGTCCTTGCTGCGCTCGTAGGCCTCCTCGATGCGCTGCGGGTGGATGCGGCCGTCGAGGACGAGCTTCTCCAGGGTCAGCCTGGCCGTCTCGCGGCGCACCGGGTCGAAGCACGACAGCAGGACGGCCTCGGGGGTGTCGTCGATGATCAGGTTGACGCCCGTGGTCGACTCGAAGGCCCTGATGTTGCGGCCCTCCCGGCCGATGATGCGTCCCTTCATCTCGTCGCCGGGCAGGTGCAGGACGCTGACGACCGACTCTGCCGTCTGCTCGGTGGCCACCCGCTGCACGGCCAGAGTGACGATCTTGCAGGCGCGCTTCTCGCCCTCCTTGCGGGCCTCGCTCTCGATCTCCCGGATGATCAGCGCGGCCTCGCGCTTCGCCTGGTTCTCGATGGTCATCACGAGCTCGGACTTCGCCTGCTCGGCCGTCAGCCCGGCTACCCGTTCCAGGACCTCGCGGCGCTTCTCCTCGACCTGGTCGAGCTCCGCGCGCCGGTCGGCGAGCTCGCCCTCGGTCTCGGCGAGCTTCCTGCCCCGGTCGGCCTGCACCCGGGCCTCCTCGTCGAGCCGCTGCTCTCGCTCGGCCAGGCGGTTCTCCCTGCGTTCGAGATCGGACCGGAGTTCCTTCAGCTCGTTCTTGAGCGAGCGGGTCTCCTCCTCGACCTCCTGGCGCATCCGGAAGGCGGCATCGGCGGCGACCTCGGCCTTCCTGAGCATCTCGCCTGCGTCGGACTCCGCCTTGACCCGGATCTCCACGCCCTCGCGGCGGGCCGTCTCAAGCTCGGCGTTGACGTCGGCGACCTCCTCCGGCGTCGGCCCGCGCTTGGCGGCCTTGTCCCCGCCGGTACGGCGTATCAACACAGCAAGCGCGACAATCGCGACAATCGCCAGCAGGACAACGGCTATCGCCAGCATGATCACGACCGTCGAACCCATGCGCGCCCACCCCTCCTCGCGTCGCGAGCCTCAGCACGCGAGGTGTCACCCGCACAGCACGGACCGGTCCGACCGGGCGATTGTGGTCAGACAAATATGTCCAACGTCCAGGTGCCGGGGGCATCTGTCCGCTGCGAGAGATCAGTCTTGATCGTCCGTCGTTCACCGTTATGGCAATCCGCACTGCGCGGAGTAACTCCTCACTGTGGTCGAGATTAAGCGTCAGAGAGGTAACGAGCAAGCAAAGTCCGCCCGTCAAGCCACTTTTGCCTACTCACCCGAGCTAGTTCGCGGTTGCCGCGAGCGGCCTCGTGCCCGATTAATGCCGCTATGACACTTAAAGGGCTGAAAAATGGGCGTAAGGATGAGGATGATGACGGCACTGCCCGGTCGTCTGCCCCTCGGCCGGATTCAGAAGATTTTCCGGCGAGGCGGCACGATCCCCGGACAGGCGGGTATGTCGCCGCCATGGCACAGATCGGTTACACGCTCATGTGCGAGCAGACCCCGCCCAGGCAGCTCGTCGACGACGCGGTGAGCGCCGAACGCGCGGGGTTCGACTACGAGACCATCTCCGACCACTACTCTCCCTGGCTGGAGGAGATGGGCCACTCGCCGTACGCCTGGTCGGTGCTCGGCGCCGTCGCCCAGGCCACCGAGCGTGTCCCGCTGATGACCTACGTCACCTGCCCGATCATGCGCTACCACCCCGCCGTGGTGGCACAGAAGGCGGCGACCATGGGAGCGCTGTCCGGCGGGCGCTTCACGCTCGGGCTCGGCTCGGGAGAGAACCTCAACGAGCACGTGGTCGGGAGCGGCTGGCCCCCGGTGAACATCCGCCACGAGATGTTCGGCGAGGCCATCGAGATCATCCAGGCCCTGTTCGGCGGGGAGTACATCAGCTATCGCGGCGACCACTTCACCGTCGACTCGGCCAAGCTCTACGACCTGCCTGACGAGCCGGTGCCCGTCGGCGTCGCCGCCTCCGGACGGCAGTCGGTGGACCTCGCGGCGGAGTACGGCGACGCCCTGATCGCCACCGAGCCGGACGCGGAGCTCGTGGAGCGCTTCCGCGCGTCGGGAGGCGCCGGGAAGCCCGTCTACGGCCAGCTCGTGGTCTCCTACGACACCGACGCCGAGGCCGCCAAGGAGCGAGCCCACCGCCTGTGGAGGTGGTTCCCGGCCGGGTGGAAGGTGCTGGCCGAGCTGCCGGGGCCGGTGAACTTCGCGGCCTACGCGCGGTTCGTACGGCCCGACGACGTGGCCGAGCACGTGCCCTGCGGCTCCGACGTCGACGCGGTGGTGCGGGCGGTCAAGGAGTTCACCGACGCCGGGTTCACGCACGTGGCCCTGGTGCAGGCCGGCGCGGACCACCAGCGCCAGTTCCTCGGCTGGGCCGAAAAGGAACTCCTCCCCGCCCTCCGCACCCTCTGACCACCGACGACCGGCGGACGCACGAGGCCTGGCCCACCGAAAGAACCTGCTCGGATCAAGATCGATGTCCACTTCGAACCGATGGCGACTCGCAGGGGTGATCAGGTGCCAGAACCGGTGACCCGCCCGACGCGGAGCCACCTGCGGGGGTGGTCAGGTGCGGCGGGCGGTGGCTTGGCGGGGCTGGGTTACTCGAAGCCGTCGGGGAGGTCGTCGGTGGCGAGGCCCTCGCTTTCGAGGGCCTCGCGTACGACGCGGTAGGCGAGGCTGCCGGAATACCCCTTACGAGCGAGCATGCCCGCCAGCCGCCGGACCCGGGCCGCCGGTTCGAGGCCACGGGTGCCCGGGAGCTTGCGCTCGACGAGCCTCCGGGCGGTCTCCAGCTCCTGGTCGGGGTCGAGCTGGTCGACCGCGTCGCGCACGGTGTCCTCATCGACGCCGCGCTTGCGAAGCTCGGACGCGAGTGCCCGCCTGGCCAGGCCACGCCCGGCGTGACGAGAGCTCACCCATGCCTCGGCGAACGCCTCGTCGTCGATGAGCCCGACGTCGGAGAAGCGGGCGAGCACGGACTCCGCCACGTCGTCGGGGACGTTCCTCTTGCGGAGCGCCTCGGCGAGCTGTGCCCTCGTGCGCGGAGCCATGGTCAGCAGCCGCAGGCAGACGGCCCGTGCCACCGCCTCAGGATTCGCCGGAGGCACCTCAGCGGCCGAGGACCCCTCTACCGGCCCCTCCAACCCCACGAACCCACCCCCCCCACGAGGCCCCGACCGACCCGAACCACCGGACCGA
>NZ_JBEZFH010000051.1:13790-38070 GCF_040649355.1 Sphaerisporangium sp. NPDC049002
ACCCGATTCAACCGAACCGCCAGGCCAAACCGACCCATCCGACCGACCCGAACCACCGGACCGACCCGATTCAACCGAACCGCCAGGCCAAACCGACCCATCCGACCGACCCGAACCACCGGACCGACCCGATTCAACCGAACCGCCAGGCCAAACCGACCCATCCGACCGACCCGAACCACCGGACCGACCCGAACCGCCCGATCGGGACTGGCTCGACCCCAGCGGATGATCAGAGTCGCGAGGTCGTTGACGACCACCTCGGCGCCCGCCGGGTCCCTGGTCGCCGCTTCGCTCCTCCTCGGGGCCCTCCTCGATCCACGCGCCCCAGTCCCCTGGCCGGAGGCGGCCAGGGGGGTCGTCGCTCGCAGGCATGTGAGATCAGCTCAGATCAGACGTCACCCGGCTTGGGCGCCTTGCTGCCACGACCGGAGGGAGCGGGCGCGGGCGCGGCGGTAGCGGCGGGCGCGGCCGCGGCGGGGTTGTCGAGGCGAGGCCCGACGCCGAGCTTCTCCTTGATCTTCTTCTCGATCTCGTTGGCGATGTCGGGGTTGTTCTTCAGGAAATTACGGGCGTTCTCCTTGCCCTGCCCGAGCTGGTCGCCCTCGTAGGTGTACCAGGCGCCGGCCTTGCGGACGAAGCCGTGCTCGACCCCCATGTCGATCAGGCCGCCCTCGCGGGAGATGCCGAAGCCGTAGAGGATGTCGAAGTCGGCCACCCGGAAGGGCGGGGCCATCTTGTTCTTCACGACCTTGACACGGGTGCGGTTGCCGACGGCCTCGGTGCCGTCCTTGAGCGTCTCGATGCGGCGCACGTCGAGCCGCACCGACGCGTAGAACTTGAGCGCCTTGCCACCAGTCGTCGTCTCGGGGCTGTTGTGCACCATGACGTCGTCGACGAAGTAGTTGTGCGTGCCCTCGATCTCGATGTCGAACTTTCTCATCGACCGTGTCTTGGGCTTGATGTGCACATCGAGAATCTGTGATGGCACCAGGCGAACTTCCGCGTCCGAGAACTCCGGCCGCACCGCGAACTGGCCCTGGAATCTCGGAAGGAGCTTGTAGGCCATAGAGGGGTGGACGTAGGGCGCGACGAGCTTCTGGAACTTCGTGGTCGATTCGGTGGTGAACTGGAGGACCGCGACTCCTCGCGCCCCCCGGGACTGAAGCTTCACCTCAAGACCGTGAGTGTCGGCGAGGTAGTCACGCAACCGCTCCCGTGAACCCGCGCTCATCGCCTCGACGCAGATCTCGATGCGGCCCGTGCCACCTGCGGTGCGCTCCTGGACTCCCTTTGAACGCAGCGTGAAACAGCCGTCGTCCATGTACCAGACCGCGAGGGAAAGCGGGGTCAACGCCTTGAGGTACTCCTCGGTGATGTGCTTCTTCCCGTCCCCGAAGTAGACCACCTGGCGCAGCTCGTCGAGCTCGGGCAAAGGAGTGAAGTCCGCGAAGACCGCTCCCTTGGAGTTGGTCGTCCTGCTGCATGTGATGTTTCCGAGAAGGGCGCACTTCCAGTCGAGGTAGGCCTCCTGCTCGGCTCCGTGACCCATGCGGAATCGGACGCCGGTCCGCCCGTGAGTGTTGGGAGAGAGGCTTCCGTCTCCCAGCAACGAGCCGAGAATCGTCTGCCGCTGCTGACCGCTCAGGCGATGCGTCTCCGCGAGCATGACCCTGTCACCGGCGATGAGCTCGCCCGCCTCACGCCAGCCCCCCGGCGTGCGAACGAGATGATTCTCCGTGGCGGCGAACTGCGCACGACCGTTGCCTCCAGACTTGGCGACGGTGAACTGCAAGAACCGCTCGGCGTTCCCGTTGTCGAACCAGTTGACGATCTTGCGCGGGACCACACGATCGGTCTCGGCGTCGTACGAGAGCACCTCGACATCCATGCGCTGGTTGACGATCTTGCCGATTTTCTCTTTTGTTCCATCAGCCAGGCTTACGCGCGTGTTGTAGGAGAAGCATCCGAACATGACGCCGATCTTCTCGCGGAGCTGGTTGATGAAGATCGCGGTCGTGCCGGTGTTGCTGAGGGCGCCGGCCACCTTGCGGAGTGCCTGGGACATCAGGCGGGCCTGGAGACCCACGTGGCTGTCGCCCATCTCGCCCTCGATCTCGGCCTTGGGCACGAGGGCCGCGACCGAGTCGATGACCACGAGGTCGATCGCGCCGGAACGGATCAGCATGTCGGCGATCTCAAGCGCCTGCTCGCCGGTGTCAGGCTGGGAGACCAGCAGGGCGTCGGTGTCGACACCGAGCTTCCCGGCGTACTCGGGGTCCAGGGCGTGCTCGGCGTCGATGAACGCGGCGATGCCGCCCGCCCGCTGGGCGTTGGCGACGGCGTGGAGCGCCACGGTGGTCTTACCGCTGGACTCGGGACCATAGACCTCGACGATGCGCCCACGGGGGAACCCGCCGATGCCGAGCGCGACGTCGAGCGCGATGGCCCCGGTAGGAATGATCTCGATGGGGGCTCGCGTGTCATCGCCGAGGCGCATGACAGAGCCCTTGCCGAACTGCCGCTCGATCTGAGCGAGAGCAGTCTCAAGGGCCTTCTCGCGGTCGTTGGCTGCCATGGAGTGCTCCCCTGGAGGGTGTGTCGAAGTCGTTTCCGTCGCTTGCAAGCTACGGGCTGCCACCGACATTTTCCCGGAGTGGGCCCAGGGGCGTCGGCAAGTTCAATATAGCCGAACGACTGTTCGATCACAGCTCGACACCATCGGAAATCCGGACGCTTTCGAGTCGGCGGACCAGCGACGATGACGGGCGAGCCCGGAGACCGGTCCGTACGCCCGGAGGGCCGGTGCCCTGAGGCCGGGCTTGAGTCCGCGAGGGGGCCGAGGGGCGTGGAGCGAAGGCGTCAGCGTAGGCGGGAGTCCACGTCGGTTACGCCGCACACGGCGCGCCAGACCTCTTTGGCGGACACGCCGTCGGCGAGGGCCTGTGTCACGGTGCGGCTCCCCAGCTCCGCGATCACGTAGTCACGCGCCCAGGACTCGGCGTACCGCTCACCGAAGTGGCGGTTCATCCGGTTCCAGAATTCGGTCAGGCGCATCCCCCCAGTATGGTGCCGGGGACCACGTGGACGGACCGGGCCCGTTCATATGGTGCCGGGGACCATGTGGACGGACCGGGCCCGTTCGCTCTCCTTCGACCTCGCCCGTGGTGCGGCGGTACGCGGTCACAGGACGCGGGCGCCGTACATCTCTCCGAGAGGGTCGGCGAGGAGTTCCAGGCGAGCGCCGTCGGGGTCGCGGAAGTAGATCGAGGCGTCGCTCTCCAGCTGGTAGGGCACTCCCGCGTCGTCCAGCTTGCCCCGGAGCATCTCCCACTTCCCGCGCTCGACGGAGATCGCGATGTGGTGCAACCCGCCCAGTACCTCCTGGTACGGCCCGAGGTCCAGCCCCGGGAGGTCGAAGAACGCCAGCAGGTTGCCGTTGCCGATGTCGAAGA
Source organism: Sphaerisporangium sp. NPDC049002 (assembly GCF_040649355.1). NCBI lineage: Bacteria > Bacillati > Actinomycetota > Actinomycetes > Streptosporangiales > Streptosporangiaceae > Sphaerisporangium > Sphaerisporangium sp. NPDC049002. Next base: position 17,246 of record NZ_JBEZFH010000051.1, read on the forward strand.
AGAAGTGGCTGGATCCCTTGTAGTCGCGGTTTTCGAAGATCTCCGTCAGCGGGAACTCCAGGATCCCCTGGTAGAAGTCGATCGTCCGCTCGACGTCCGAGCAGATCAGTGCGAAGTGGTGGAGGCCGCGCGCGCTGCTCTCGGGGCGCCGCTCGCGGAGGTGCCGGTCGCGGATCCGTTCCCGGCTCGCCTCGATGGCCGCGTAGTCGATGTCCATAGTTCAGATGACGTTCCAGGCGGCCCCCGTGTCAAGGCTTGGGCTTTTCGCCTGAGTAATGCACTGACGAGACTTTTGTCCCTTCTAGGAGGTCGGGCATGGGCGGTGGCGCGTTCTGTCGGTGGCGAGTTGCATGATGAAGCCGTGACCGGATCCGCGCTCGACCATTTCACCTCGGTGACCAGGCAATGGTTCACCGCCGCCTTCGCCGCGCCGACCTCCGCGCAGGAGGGGGCGTGGCGGTCGATCGCGCGCGGTGACAACACTCTGGTGGTCGCGCCGACCGGGTCGGGCAAGACCCTCGCCGCCTTCCTGTGGTCCCTCGACCGCCTCGCCGCCGAGCGGATGACGACCTCGGAGCCGCGACAGGAGCGTCCGGCGCGGCAGTGCCGTGTCGTCTACGTCTCGCCCCTCAAGGCGCTGGCGGTCGACGTCGAGCGCAACCTGAGGGCCCCGCTCGCCGGCCTCAGGCAGACCGCCCGGCGTGTGGGCCTGCCCGTCCCCGAGATCTCCGTGGCCATCCGGTCGGGCGACACCTCCGCGGAGGACCGCCGCCGCTTCGCCGCCGATCCGGCGGACATCCTGATCACCACTCCCGAGTCGCTCTACCTGCTGCTCACGAGCAGGGCACGCGACGCGCTGCGCGCGGTCGAGACGGTCATCGTCGACGAGGTGCACGCGGTGACCTCCACCAAGCGAGGCGTCCACCTCGCGCTGACCCTGGAGCGGCTCGACGCCCTGCTTGCCCGCCCGGCGCAGCGCGTCGGCCTGTCGGCCACGGTCCGCCCCGTGAGCGAGGTGGCGACGTTCCTGGGCGGCGCCCGTCCGACGACGGTCGTCCAGCCGCCGTCCGAGAAGGTCATCGAGGTGAGGGTGATCGTCCCCGTCGAGGACATGACCGAGCTCGGCGGGCCGCCCCCGCGGACCGCCCCGTCCGGCGACGGCGACGAGCACGAAGACGGTCACGGCGACAGCCACGGCCACGGTGACGGTGACGGTGACGGTGACGGCCACTACGAGGAGCACGAAGACGGGCACGGCGAGGAGCGTGAATACGGTCGCGGCGACGGCGCGTGGTCGACGGAGTCACCGGCGCGGCGGTCCATCTGGCCCCATGTGGAGGAGCATCTCCTCGACCTGATCGGGTCCCACCGCTCGACGATCGTTTTCGCCAACTCGCGGCGCCTCGCCGAGCGCCTGTGCGCGCGGCTCAACGAGCTCGCCTTCGAGCGCATGGCCCCGCCGGCCGGCGGCCCCCTCACCGGTGACGGGCTCTCGCCCGGCGAGTGCGCCCCGCCCGCGCCCCCTCCGCCCGCGATGGTCATGGCGCAGGCCGGCGCCGCGAAGGGCGCGGTGCCCGAGATCGTGCGCGCCCACCACGGGTCGGTCTCCAAGGAGGAGCGGGCGCAGATCGAGGAGGCGCTGAAGTCCGGCCGTCTTCCCGCCGTGGTCGCGACCTCCAGCCTGGAGCTGGGCATCGACATGGGCTCGGTCGATCTGGTGGCCTGCGTGGAGGCGCCGCCCAGCGTCGCCAGCGGGTTGCAGCGCATCGGCCGGGCCGGTCACCAGGTCGGCGCGGTCTCCCGGGGTGTGATCTTCCCCAAGTACCGCGGCGACCTGGTCCAGACGGCCGTCGTGTCCGAGCGCATGAAGTCCGGTGAGATCGAGGAGCTGCGCTACCCGCGCAATCCCCTCGACGTGCTGGCCCAGCAGGTCGTGGCGATGTGCGCGCTCGACGAGTGGACCGTCGACGAGCTGGAGGCCCTGGTCAGGCGGGCCGCCCCCTATGCCACGCTGCCCCGCGGCGCGCTTGAGGCCACGCTCGACATGCTCGCCGGGCGCTATCCCAGCGAGGAGTTCGCCGAGCTGCGCCCGCGCATCGTGTGGGACCGCGTGACCGGCCGCGTCACCGGCCGTCCCGGAGCCCAGCGCCTCGCGGTGACCAACGCCGGCACCATCCCCGACCGCGGCATGTTCGGCGTCTTCCTGGCCGGAGGCGACACCGGGCGCGGCAGGAGGGTCGGCGAGCTCGACGAGGAGATGGTGTACGAGTCCCGCGTGGGCGACGTGTTCGTGCTCGGCGCCACCTCCTGGCGCATCGAGGACATCACGGCCGACCGGGTGCTGGTCTCCCCCGCCCCCGGTCAGCCGGGCAAGCTGCCGTTCTGGCACGGCGACACGCCGGGCCGTCCCGCCGAGCTGGGCCGGGCGCTCGGGGCGTTCCTGCGCGAGCTGTCCGGGGGCGAGACCGAGCGCCTCGCCGAGGCGGGGCTCGACGCGTTCGCCATCGCAAACCTCCTCGCCTACCTCGCCGAGCAGCGTGAGGCCACCGGTTACGTTCCCGACGACCGCACCCTGCTCGTCGAGCGCTTCCACGACGAGCTCGGCGACTGGCGCGTCGTGATCCACACGCCGTACGGGGCCCGGGTCCACGCGCCGTGGGCACTCGCCATCGGGCGGCGGCTGCGCGAGCGGTACGACGTCGACGTGCAGACCATGCACTCCGACGACGGCATCGTGCTGCGCATCCCCGACACGCTCGAAGGCGCGCCCACCGACGTGGCCGTCTTCGACGCCGACGAGATCGAGCAGATTGTCACCGAGGAGCTGGGCGGGTCGGCGCTGTTCGCGTCGCGGTTCCGTGAGTGCGCCGGCCGCGCGCTCCTGCTGCCCCGGCGCAACCCTGGCAGGCGCTCCCCCCTGTGGCAGCAGCGGCAGCGGGCGGCCGGCCTTCTGAGGGTCGCGAGCAAGTACGGTTCGTTCCCGATCGTGCTGGAGACCATGCGCGAGTGCCTGCAGGATGTGTTCGACGTTCCTGGGCTGGTCCGGCTCATGCGCGACATCGCGGCCCGGCGCGTGCGGGTGGTGGAGGTCGAGACCGACCAGGCGTCGCCCTTCGCGGCGTCCCTGCTCTTCGCCTACGTCGGCGCGTTCATGTACGAGGGGGACGCGCCGCTGGCCGAGCGGCGTGCCCAGGCGCTCGCCCTGGACACCCATCTGCTGGCCGAGCTGCTCGGCGAGGCCGATCTGCGTGAGCTGCTCGACCCCGACGTGGTGGCCGACACCGAGCGGGAGCTGGCGAGGCTCGACCGTCCCCTGCGCGACGCCGAGGACCTCGCCGACCTGCTGCGGACCCACGGCCCGTTGCAGGCGCAGGACGTCACCGTGCGCGAGGGTGACCCCACGTGGCTGGCCGATCTCGAAGGCGCGCGGCGTGCCATCCGGGTCCGGGTCGCCGGGGTCGAGCAGTGGGCGGCGATCGAGGACGCCGCGAGGCTGCGCGACGCCCTCGGCGTCCCCCTGCCGATGGGGGTGCCGCACGCCTTCCTGGAGCCGGTGGCCGATCCGCTCGGCGATCTCCTCGCCCGGCACGCCCGCACGCGCGGCCCGTTCCCCGCCACGACGGCCTCGGCCCGGTTCGGCCTCGGCGTCGCGGTCGTGGTCGACGGGCTCCGGCGGCTGGCCTCCTCGGGCAGGGTCGTGCCCGGCGAGTTCAGGCCCGGCGGCTGGGGCGAGGAGTGGTGCGACGCGGGCGTGCTCCGGCTGCTCCGGCGCAGGTCGCTGGCCCGGCTCCGCAAGGAGGTCGAGCCGGTGCCGCCGGAGGCCCTGGGCGCGTTCGCCCCGGCGTGGCACGGCGTGACCGAGGGCCGCTCGGCCCGGGGGATGGACGCCCTGGTGCACGCCATCGAGCAGTTGCAGGGGGCGGCCGTCCCGGCGTCCGCGCTGGAGACGCTGGTGCTGCCCGGCAGGGTCCCCGGGTACGAGCCCGCCCTGCTCGACGAGCTGACCGCCGCGGGTGAGGTCGTCTGGGCCGGTCAGGGTTCGCTGCCCGGCGGTGACGGCTGGGTGGCGCTGTTCTTCGCCGACACCGCTCCGCTGCTGCTGCCTCCGCCGGCCGAGATCACGATGACCCCGCTGCACGAGAAGGTCCTCGCGGCGCTGAGCGGCGGCGGGGCGCTGTTCTTCCGCGACCTCGGCGCCCGGGTCGGTTCGCTGGACGACACCGCGCTCGCCGGCGCGCTGTGGGATCTCGTATGGGCGGGGCGGGTGTCCGGTGACACGCTGGCGCCCCTGCGGTCGGCGCTCGGCTCCGGTCGGCCCGCGCATCGCGCGACGACGGCCCGCAGGCGCAGGGCCGTACTGCCGACCCGGGCGGGGCCTCCGACGGTCAGCGGCCGCTGGTGGCCGCTTCCCGAGCCGTCCGGCGACGCCACCCAGCGCGCCCACGCCCAGGCGGAGGTGCTGCTGGAGCGGCACGGCGTCGTGACCAAGGGCGCGGTGGCGGCCGAGCGGCTCACGGGCGGCTTCGCCACCGTCTACCCGGTGTTGCGGGCGTTCGAGGAGACCGGGCGGTGCCGTCGCGGTTACTTCGTCGAGGGACTGGGAGGCGCCCAGTTCGCGCTCCCCGGCGCCGTCGACCGCATGCGGGCCATCGCGTCGACGCTGTTCTCCGAGGTCGGCGGTTCCCGCCCGCAGGGCGGTCCCACGGGTGAGCGGCGCGCGGTGGTCCTCGCGGCGACCGACCCCGCCAACCCGTACGGCGCGGCCCTGCCGTGGCCCGCCCATCCGGGGGAGATCGCGCACAAGCCGGGGCGCAAGGCGGGCGCGCTGGTGGTGCTGGTCGACGGCCGTCTGGTGATCTATGTCGAGCGCGGAGGCAAGACGCTGCTGTCCTTCACCGACGACGACCGGCTGCGGCCGGCGGTCGACGCGCTGGCGCTGGCCGTGCGCGACGGAGCCCTCGGGAAGCTGACGGTCGAGAAGGCCGACGGCACGGCGATCGTCAACTCCCCGCTAGCCTCCGCCCTGGAGGCCGCGGGCTTCCACCCCACCCCCCGCGGCCTACGCCTGCGCGCCTGAGCCATGGCCGACATCGCGGACCATGCGAATCGAGGGGACTCGCCGAACAACATTGAGGTCAAGTCTGTTGACGCCGAAATACTACTTAGCGAAACAGGCCGCTGAAGGCGTTGAGCGCGGGCTGTCCACCGAGGTGGGCGTAGAGGACGTTGGAGTCCCTGGGAATGTCGCCGTCGCGGATCGGGTCGATCAGCCCGGCCATCGACTTGCCCTCGTACACAGGGTCCAGGATGACGCCTTCAAGGCTGCCGGTGAGCCGGATGGCCAGATCCCGTTACGCGATCGAATGCGACAAGCACGATGTTTCATGCCGTGCTACGTCGAAACCCGGGCCGGGCCGAGCGCCACGAGCAGGGTCAAAATTGAGAGGGCGAGTGCGATCGGGCCCATCAGGAAGTTCTCCCACCGGCTGGCGGAGGCGAAGTTGGCGAGGGCGCTGAGACCGAGCAGGGAGACGAGCGCCCAGGTGCCCCAGCGGTAGAGGCCGGAAGGTCCGTTACCGGCCCGGAAGCCGCCTCGGCCGAGCACGACAAGAGCGGCGAGGACGAGGAAGGCCGCCGAGATGGCGCTGCCGATGCGCAATTCAACTGGCAGTTGCGTGTACGTCCCGCCCCATGCGGCCCGGCCCAGCGGAGCGCCCAATGCAAGGGCGATCTGGAACGCGGCGACCCCGGCCAGTCCGGTGGCGGCGACCGCAGCGATCCTGGCGGTGGAAATGCTCACAGTTGCTCTCCTCGATATCTCTGCTGGTTCTGGATCACGGAGTCAAGGCGCAGCCGCATCCGGGCGGGCGCGGCGGGCAGGTCGTCGAGGTCGTTACGCAGGTCGCGCAGCCAATCAAGCTCGGCGGCGACGTGGCGGATCCCGTTTTCCAGCGTCGCGGCGGCCAGCAGCCGGTCAGCGGCGGGCGGTACGTCATCGAGTACGGCTGTCGACTGCGCCGCGATCGCGCACAGGACGCCGAGCTGCTCCTCGGCTGCGGCGATCCGCGCGTCGACGATCGCCGCGGTCTCGGCCGCCGGCAGACGCCCAGCGAAGAACACCCTCGCGAGGAATGGTTCCCGTGGGGCGTGCCGCTCGACCGGCGCACGCAGCCACCCATCGAGCTCGATCCGGCCTGCGTCAGTGATGTGGTGCTCCTTGCGGTCGGGTCGCCCGTCCTGCTCGATGACGCGCACCTGGACAAGCCCGTCCTCGGACAACTGTGCGAGCGCCCGGTAGATCTGGGCCTGGTCGGCGCTCCAGAAGTGCCGGACGCTCGCGTCGAAGTACTTCTTGAGGTCGTAGCCGGTCAGCGGCTTCAGCGACAAGAAGCCGAGGATCGTGTGGCGGAGAGACACATCAACACCATATAGGATGAGACATATATATGACTAGTCTCATACTCACCGCGCCGTGGCCTCAGCTCGGGCCTGCCCTCGATGCGGGTAGCGCGGTACGGCGGTATTCGCGCATGACCGCATTCCTGGCGAGAGGCGAGACGCCGACGAAGCGGAGGAGTCGTGGATTCGAGGCCGTCGCCTCCTCCCCCGACGGGCACTACCTCTACCCCGCTGTGGAAGGCCGGCTTGCGGACGACGCCAACCCGTTCCGGCGCTACATCCACGAGTTCGACACCCGCAAGAACCCGTACACCGGTCGTTCCTGGCAGTACAGGGCGGATGGCGAGGATTACCGCATCGCCGACATGCAGTCGCTTGACGCCAACCGGGCGATCCTGATCGAGCGTGAGGACGACGAGGGGCCGGCCGCCACCCTCAAGCGCATCTACCTCATCGACCGGCGTCACCTCGACTCCGACGGTTTCCTTGTCAAGACCGAGGTCGCCGACCTGCCGAACCTGCGCGATCCCGCCCTCATCGGTTCGCACGACCCCACCGGGGGTTACGGCCTCGGCAACCCCCTTCAAGTTCCCCCTGCAGTCCGTGGAGGCACTGCTCCCCCTGCCGGGAAACCGGATCGCCATCGTGCAGGACAACAACTTCCCGGACAGCACCGATCGCGTCCCCGGCAAGACGGACGCCACCGAGATGATCATTATCGGCTTCCGCAAGTCCGACGACAGGACCGGGCGCCACTGGCACGCGGTCAGGACGATCGGCCACCACCGCGTCGGTGGGTCAGGTCAGGGGGCGGGGGCCGTAGATGGCGGCTTCGGCGCCGGTGGTCATGGCCCAGTAGCGGTCGCCGTAGGACCAGTGCCACCATTCGGTCGGATAGTTGACCAGCCCCGCCGCCTCCAGGGCGCCGCCGAGGATCTTCCGGTGCTCGCGCGCGCCGGCGGTGATGTTGAGCGCGGCGGTGTAGCAGGCGCCGTCGCTCTCCTCCGGGTTGGCGTTGACCGCGGTGCCCATGTCGAGCTCGACGCCGTCCTCGCCGGCGAGGGTCAGGTCGACCGCCGCGCCCGCCGTGTGGGGAGCGACCTCGATCGGGGAGACGTAGCGGCTGGCCGCCGTGTGCAGTTCCTCGGGCGACATTTCCGGAAATGTCGCCCTGAGCTCGTCCTTGTACTCCTCGAAGTACTTCCGCTGAAGCGCCGGAGGCCGGTACCCCTCGACCACCAGGATCCGGTAGCCCTGCGGAAGCCGCCGCTCCGCGTCCTTCAGCCGGGCGAGCAGCCCCTCCCGAAGGTGGGCGTAGGCGCCGTCGGGATCCGCCAGCCTGCCGTCGACGGCCAGGACGCCGCGCACGTCGGCCAGCGCCTCTCCGCTCTCCTCCACGGGGATGGAGGTCACGCGGGGGTCAGAGATCAGGACGATATCGTGCATGACCAGCAAGTCTCGCATAAATGACGTCATCGGGACCCCCGCGAAAGATCTCCTCAGCCGTCCACCGTGCTCGCGAAGACCTCCTCACGCGCCGGGCCCAGGGCGGCCATCACCGCGCCTCGCAGTACCGGATTGCCCTCGACCCCGGTCACGGTGACTCTGGGACGGCTCGGGCAGATCTGGGCCACCGCCTCCTCCACCCTCCGCGCGAGCGCGAGGCCACCGGCACGGCCCACGTCCCCGCTCAGCACGATCAGCCCCGGGTCGAGCACGACCGTCACCGCGGCGACCCCGATGGCCAGGCGCCGGGCGAGTTCGTCCAGGAACCCGTCCCGTCCCGCCTCGACGGCCGTACGGACGATCTCGGCCGCCGTGGCAGGCGGACCTGACGGGCCCGGGGAGGTGAAAGGAGCCTGCCCGTTGAAAGCGCCCTTCATCGAGGAACCGGCCGAGCCCGCGGATCCCGCCGGGCCATCAGAGCCCCCCGTACCAAGGGGGAGCAACGCGTCGGACGAGAAGCCCGGGATGCCGTGGGCGGCGGCGAGGCCGGTGACCGCCGCGGTGCCGACCAGACGCTGGAAGGACCCGGACTGCGGCTCGGTGACGTCTATGGGCAGGGGCTCGCCCGGCACCGGAAGCCAGCCGATCTCCCCCGCTCCCCCGGTGAACCCCCGGTGCAGGCGGGAGCCGAGCATGACGCCGAGCCCCTGCCCGACCCCCGCCCACACCAGGACGAAGTCATCGATCCCGCGCGCGGCCCCGTACGAGTGCTCGGCCAGCGCGGCCAGGTTCACATCGTTCTCGATCATGACGGAGGAGCCGAGCGCGGCGCGGAGGTCGGCGAGCACCCCCGCGTGCCAGGACGGCAGGTCGAAGGAGAAACGGACGTCCCCGGTCCGCGGATCGACCACGCCGCGGGTCCCGATGACCAACGCGCGCAGCCGGGACAGGCTCACGCCGGCCGAGTCGCAGGCCCGCCGCACCGCGCTGTGCACGGTCTTCACGGGCTCGCCGGTCTCGCAGGGGTCCACGGTGACCTCGGCGATCATCTCCCCGGTGATGTCGGCGACGCCGGCGGTGACACTGTCGGGCAGCACCTCAAGGCCGGCGACGTACGCGCTTCCGGGGACGACCGCGTAGAGGGCGGCGTTGGGGCCACGGCCTCCCGGGCGCTCCCCCGAGACGGCCACGAGCCCGCGCTCCTCCAGGCGGGCGAGCAGCTGGCCGGAGGTCACCTTGGAAAGTCCCGTGTGTTCTCCCAGCTCGGCCCTGGTGAGCGGCCCTTCGGAGAGCAGGAGCTCCAGCGCCGCGCGGTCGTTGAGCTGACGCAGCAGCCGGGGTGTCCCGGGATGTCGTCTGGGCATGGGGTCGGGCCCCTCTCGTCACGATCCGCTAACAGGCGTTTCTTTTAATAAAGTTTCTTGTTAGTTTAGCGGCAGTCAGCCCGCAGGCAAGCGATCAGGCCTCGGGATGTCGCAGCGCAGAGCACGAGGATGGCGTCTTCGCAGGTGCACGGCCCTAAGTGCACTCTTCGATGAGCGCGAGCCCGACGCGAAGCCGGGAAGGGAGAACCCAAACGTGAAGTTCGGAAAGATCGCTGCCGCGACGGCCACGACCGCCGCTCTTGCCATTGGTGTGACCGCGTGTGGAAGCGGCGAGCCCGCCAAGACGGCGGACCCCCAGGCGTCAGCAGCAGCCTCGGGCCCCAAGTACGCGGGTCAGACGCTGAACGTATGGCGGCTCGGTGCCCCCAATGACGTGCAGAACAAGTACATGGCCGACCTTGACGCCAAGTTCAAGGAGCAGACCGGCGCCGAGGTCAACGTCCAGTGGATCCCGTGGCCGGACGCCCAGAAGAAGTGGACCGCCGCGCTCGCGGGCGGCGAGGGCCCGGATGTCACCGAGTTCGGTAACGACCAGGTGGCCGCGTGGGTGTCCCAGGACGCCCTGACCGACATCAGCGACCTGGTCAAGTCCAGCCCCGACTTCCAGCAGATCCCGCAGAACCTGTGGGGCTACGAGACCATCGACAGCAAGATCTACGCGGCGCCGTGGGGCGGCGGCACCCGCGCCGTCCTCTACCGCAAGGACTGGTTCAAGAGCCTCGGCATCGAGGTGCCCAAGACCTGGGACGAGCTCGTGGCCGCGGGCAAGAAGATCGTCGAGAAGAAGGGCAAGGACGTCGACGGCTTCGCCTTCAACGGCGGCTCCGACGCCAACATGTCCCTCTCGCCGTTCGTGTGGTCGGCGGGTGGCGACTTCGCCGCCTTCGAGGGAGGCAAGTGGGTCGGCAAGCTGACCGACCCGGCCTTCAAGGAGGGCTTCCAGTTCTACACCGACCTGGTGGCCAAGGACGGCGTCTCGGGCAAGTCCCGCCTCAGCCAGAACTCGGTGGACATCAGCCAGCGCTTCGCCGCCGGCAAGGTCGGCATGTACGTCACCGGCGGCTGGGACATCGCCACCATCAAGGAGCAGAGCAAGGGCAAGGTCGGCGAGGACCAGATGGCCTTCTTCTCGCTCCCGAACAAGGAGGGCAGCGGCCCGGCCCCGGCCTTCCAAGGTGGCAACGACATCGCCATCTGGAAGGACGCCAAGAGCCCCGAGCTCGCCGCCGAGTACCTGAAGCTGGCCGCGGGCAAGGAGTTCGGCACGCGGTACGCCAAGGAGGGCGGCCTGCTCCCGCTCTACCCGGACGCTCTGGCGGAGTTCGCCAGTGACCCGGTGCAGGCGCCGTTCGCCGAGACGTTCAAGGTCGCCAAGGGCTTCCCCGCCAGCCCGAACTGGGCCGAGGCCAACGACACCAAGGCCGTCCTGCAGAACGCGGCCCGCTCCGTCATCGAGGGCAAGAAGGACACGGACACGGCCCTCGCCGACGCGAACAAGGAACTCGAGACCATCCTGAACCAGCAGTAACGATGGCGCAGACGTCAACTGTCGCCCGGGGCGGAGGCAACTCCTCCGCCCCGGCGCGGCGCCGGTCCCACCGGCCTCCGCGCCGGTCCAGCGGCCTTCCCGCCTGGGTCGTCCCCTACGCGCTGCTCCTGCCGGGCCTCCTGGTCATCGCGGTCCTGCTGCTCTATCCGCTGTACCAGATGGTCGACATGTCCTTCCACAAGGTTGGACTGCGGCAGATCAGGCCGAACCCGCAGCCTGCCGAGTTCCTCGGGGTGGACAACTACACACAGGTCTTCCAGTCGGACCTGTTCTGGTCCTCGCTGCGCAACACCGTGATGTTCGCCGTGATCACCGTCACCCTGACGCTCGTCGGGGGCACGCTGGTCGGGCTCCTGCTCCACAAGCTCGGCAAGAAGATGTCGACCTTCGTCATCATCGGCATCATGGCCGCCTGGGCCACCCCGCCCACCGCCACGGCGATCATCTGGAAGTGGCTGTTCGACGCCGACGCCGGCGTGGTCAACTGGGCGCTCAACCTGCTGCCCGACTGGCTGTCCAGCCTGGTCTTCGGACGGTCCGACTGGTCGGGCCAGCCCTGGCTCAACGACCCCACCACCATCTACCTGGTGCTGATCGTCGCGGTCGTCTGGGCGTCGTTCCCCTTCATCGCGGTGTCGGTGCTGGCGGGCCTCAAGAGCATCCCGTCGGAGCTGTACGAGGCGGCCAGGGTCGACGGCTCGACCCCGACCAGAACGTTCAGGAAGATCACCTTCCCTCTTCTGAAGCCGGTGTTCTCCGTCCTGCTGGTGCTCTCCGTCATCTGGGACTTCAAGGTCTTCACCCAGCTGTACGTGCTGGCCGGCGGCACCACCAACCGGGATTCGTTCAACCTGTCGCTCTGGGCGTACACCGAGGCGTTCAGCGCGCCGCCCAAGATGGGCTTCGGCGCCGCGATCGCCGTCATCCTCACGGTGATCATGCTCCTCATCACCGCCGTATATGTCCGGCAAATCGTGAGAACGGAGGACGTGCGATGAACCCGCGATCCGTCAAGCAGCTCAAGCAGTACGGGCTGAACGCGGCCGGCGTCGTCGTGTTCCTGTTCGCCGTGTTCCCCGTCTACTGGATGGTCGCGACCGCGTTCAAGCCCAACGACGAGATCTTCACCACGCGGTTCATCCCCTTCCCGCTGTCGCCGACCTTCGACCACGTGTCGCGGGTCCTCACCAAGGGCGTCGCCGGGCACTCCATCTGGCAGTACCTGATGAACAGCGCGATCGTCGCAGTCGGCACCGTGCTCATCGGCTCGGTCTTCGCGCTGCTCGCCGCCACCGCGGTGGCGCGCTTCAGGTTCCGCTTCCGTACGAGCTTCCTGATCCTGCTCCTGATCGTGCAGATGGTGCCCGCCGAGGCGTTGCTGATCCCGCTCTTCCTCATGGTGAAGCGGCTCGGGCTGTACGACCAGCTCCTCGGCCTGATCATCGTCAACGTGGGCTTCACGCTGCCCTTCGCGATCTGGATGCTGCGGACCTTCGTGGCCGCCGTGCCCAAGGAGCTGGAGGAGGCCGCCTCCATCGACGGCGCCAGCCGGTTCGTCACCTTCTGGAAGGTACTGTTCCCCCTGGTGGCGCCAGGACTGGTGGCGACGAGCATCTTCTCGTTCATCACCGCGTGGAACGAGTTCGTCTTCGCGCTGACGCTGATCAACGACCAGGGCTCCTACACGATGCCCGTGGCGTTGCAGTTCTTCACCGGACAGCGGTCGACGGACTGGGGCGGCATCATGGCCGCCTCGACGCTGATGACCATCCCGGTCATCGCGTTCTTCCTGCTGGTGCAGCGGCGCATGGTCTCGGGCCTGGTCGCCGGCGCCGTGAAAGGCTGAAAACCCCAGCCTTCCCAACTCTGAGCTAAGGAGTCGAGTACAGCCATGTCTGAGTTCTCCGTGGGCGATGGCGATCGGGGGCTGCATCGTCTCGCGGCCGGTACGCTGCTCGTGGCATTCCCCGGCACCACCGCCCCCGACTGGATCCTCCACGACCTGGAGGACGGTCTCGGCGGGGTCACGCTGTTCGGCTTCAACGTCGCGGGGGCCGAGCAGCTCGCTGCTCTCACCGCGCGACTGCGCGGCGCCGGCGACCCGGTCATCAGCCTGGACGAGGAAGGCGGGGACGTCACGCGGCTCGCCTACCACGTCGGCAGCCCGTACCCGGGCAACGCGGCCCTCGGGGCCGTGGACGACGTCGAACTCACCCGCCGCGTCTACCGGTCCATCGGCGACGATCTGGCCCGCTGCGGCGTCAACCTCGACATGGCGCCCGACGCGGACGTCAACACCGCCGACGACAACCCTGTCATCGGCACCCGCTCGTTCGGCTCCGACGCGGCCCTGGTCGCCCGGCACACCGTGGCGGCCGTCTCGGGGCTGCAGGACGCCGGGGTGGCGGCCTGCGTCAAGCACTTCCCTGGGCACGGCGCCACCCGGCAGGACTCCCACCTGGAGATCCCCGTGGTGGACGTCACCCGCGAGGTGCTGTGGGACCGCGAGCTCATCCCGTTCCGCGCGGCCATCGAGGCGGGCACCAAGTCGATCATGACCGCGCACGTGCGGGTCCCGTTCCTGACCGGTACGGCTCCCGCCACGCTGTCGGCCGCCGCGCTGACCGAGCTGCTCAGGGGTGAGCTCGGTTACGACGGTGTGGTGATCTCCGACGCCCTCGACATGCACGCGATCACCGAGAGCGTCGGGCTCGGAGGGGGCGCGGTGCTCTCGCTGGCCGCCGGGTCGGACCTGCTCTGCCTCGGGCCCTTGCCCACGCGGGAGCAGATCCAGAAGATCAAGGCCGACATCGTGGCGGCGGTGCGCGACGGGCGGCTCCCGCGGGCCCGCCTGGAGGAGGCCGCCGAGCGCGTGGCACGGCTGCGCGGCTGGTTCGGCAGGCCCCGCGAGGAGGTCAGGGACGGCAACGTGATCGGCCTCACCGCCGCGCGCCGGGCCGTCAGCCTGTCCGGAACGGCGACCCCGCTGGTCAACCCGCTGGTCGTCGAGGTGGACACCCCGCCCACGATCGCGGTCGGTGACGTGCCCTGGGGGTTCGCCCCGTGGCTGCCCGACGCCGAGATCGCCCGGGTCAAGCCCGACGCGGCCGACGCGGCCGGGCTTCTGGAGCGCGCCATCGGCCGCTCGCTGGTGATCGTCGTGAAGGACGCCCACCGCCACCGCGCGAGCCAGGACATCGTGTCGGCGCTGCTGGCCGGGCGCCCGGACGCGACGGTGGTCGAGATGGGCCTGCCCATCTGGCGCCCCTCCGCGGGCGCCTACATCGCGACGTACGGCGCCGCCCGCGCCAACGCCCAGGCGGCGGCGGAGCTCCTCACCGCCTGAGGACGCCGGAAAGGCCGGGCCCGTCAGGAGGCGAAGATCTCCTCGCGGGCCTGGTCGAGGGCGGCCAGGATGGCGCCGCGCAGCACCGGGCGGCCCTTGACGTCGCTGACGACGACCTCCGGCCTGATCGGGCAGATGGCCGCCACGGCCTCCTCCACCCGGTGGGTCAGAGCGCCACCGCCCGCCCTGCCGACCTCGCCGTTGAGCACCACGAGGGTCGGGTCGAGGACGACGCACACCGACGCGACGCCGAGGGCGAGCCGGTGGGCCAGCTCGTCGAGGAACGCCGACCCGCCGTCGCCGCTCTCGACGGCCGCGCGCACGGCGTCGGCGGCGGACCCGCCCGCGAAGCCGTACGGCTCGGCCAGCTCGGCCACCGCCTCGGCGCTGATCAGGGACTGCAGGCCGCCCGCCAGCGCCGGCATCCGCCCCGGCACGGCCTTGACGTCCGCGGCGAGCGGCACCCCCGGCACCGGCAGGTAGCCGATCTCACCCGCGCTGCCGGAGCGCCCGCGGTGCAGCCTGCCGCCCAGGACGACGGCGAGGCCGACGCCGCGCTCCACCCAGAGCAGGACGAAGTCGTCGACTCCCCTGGCCGCGCCCTCGGACCGCTCGGCGATGGCCGCGAGGTTCACGTCGTTCTCTATGGTGACGGGTCGTCGCAGGTCATGGGCCAGAGCCTCGTGGCTGCCCTCGTGCCACCCGGGGAGGTCGAAGGAGAACTTCACGTCACCGCTGCGGGGGTCGACCACGCCGGGCGTGCCGATCACGATGCCCTTCAGGCGGGACAGGGCGACCTTGCCCGAACGGCAGGCCTTCACCACCGCGTTGTGCACCAGCGCGACGGGGTCGCCGTGCCCATTGGTGGAAACCGTCACCTCTGCCACGATTTCGCCGTTGATATCCGCGATGGCGGTCGTCACCGATTCCGGTCCGACATCGAGCCCCGCCACATAGGCGGACGACGGAATCACCCCGTAAAGGGCCGCATTGGGCCCCCGGTTCCCCGCCTGTTCTCCGACCACCTCGACCAGGCCGCGCTCCTCCAGCCTGGACAGCGTCTGGGACGCGGTGACCTTGGAAAGACCGGTCATGTCACCGATCTGTCCCCTGGTCAGCGGGCCCGAGGCCAGCAGCAGCTCCAGCGCGGCCCGGTCGTTGATCTCCCGTAGCAACCTGGGCACGCCAGGACGTCGCTCCATCGCATGCTTTCTTGTCGTCGGTCCCCGTTGGGTTTATCACAAAGCGCGGCGCGGTGTGACTCAACCATTCATCAGTAAAGCTTCCTGCTAGTTTACCGGCATCGCCTGCCGGGTATCGTCGCCCGCCATGCCGCCTTCTTCTTTGCCGGACCTTGCCTTCGCCCGGCAAAGACACGAGGATCACTCATGTCTTTGCCGAGGAGATGCCATATGGGTGAGCCCACCGTCGAGTCCGCCGTCGAATCCACCGTCCGTGCCGAGCGCGCGGCCCCACTCTCACGGCTGGAGCCGTTCACCGGTGTGATCGCCCTGGCCCTGGGCGTCCTGCTGTTCACCGACGTGCTGAGGGTCTTCCTGCCGTCGCTCATCACGCTCTTCGGCCACGCCGGGGACACCCCGCCCGAGCAGATGGGGCTGTACGCGGCCCTGTGGTTCGTCCTGCCGTTCGCCGCCGCTCCCCTGTGCCGCCTGGTGGACCCGAGGCGCGTCGCGCTCGGTGGCGCCCTCCTCCTGGTCGCCGCCCGCCTGGTGCTCCAGGCCACGGACGGCGGCACGGCCCAGCTCTATGTCGCGAGCGCGGGCGTCTCGTCCGGCCTGATCTTCCTGTACGGCCGCGCGCTCACGACGCCACGCGCGGCCGTACCCGGCGGGCTGGCGGCCGGTCTCGCGGCCTCCGCGGTCCTCCACCTGGCCCTCGGCCAGATGGATCTGGTGTGGCGCGACGGGCCGCTCCCCTGGCCGGCCGTCGCCGTCCTGTGCGCCGCCCTCGTCTGGTCCGCACGGCTCGCGCCGACCGCTGAGGACGTCGCCCCTGCGGGGGTGTGGTTCGTCTTCGGCCCCTTCATCGTGCTGCACGGGATGTTCCTCACGACGATCGGGCTGGCGGACCATCCCGGAGGAAGCGGGCGCAACCCCTGGGAGACCGCCGCCATCGTCGCCGCGCTGGTCTGCGCCCAGTTCCTGATGGCCTTCTACGCCGCCCGGCCCCCGCGGCAGCGCGGGCTCATGCTGGTTCTGCTGCCGGTGACCTCGGCCATGCTGATCATCTTCTCCGCGCTGCCCCTGGCCCTGCTCATGGCGCCCGCCCTCGGCGCATGCGTCGGGATGGCCGGACTGCCCTCGGCCCGGTCGCCCCGGCGGAGCGGGCTCGCACTGCTCGGCGGAACGCTGGTCTTCCTGATCTCGGTCTTCCTCTACTACGCCGCCTACGACACCGACCTCGGCTTCCCCAACAGCGTGGTGCCCGCGCTGCTGACGGGCCTGGTCACCGCGGTGGCGCTCCTGGCGGCCAGGGGAAGGAGGTCCGAGGTTCCCGGACGCCCCCGGACGGCCAGGATCGCGGTGACGGCCCTGTCCACGGCGCTGGTCGTCGCCGCCCTCACCTGGCAGCCGCTGCCGGCCGTACAGGCCAGGGCCGGGAACGAGTTCACGCTCGTCGCGTACAACATCCGGATGGGGTTCGGGCTCAAGGGCACCCTCGACCTCGACCGGGTCGCCGCCTGGGCGAAGAGCGAACGGCCCGACGTGGTGCTGCTGAGCGAGGTCGACCGGGGCTGGCTCCTCAACGGCGGCCACGACGACCTGGCGCGCATCGCCAGGGGGCTCGGCATGCGGTACCACTTCGCTCCCGCCGCCGACAGCCTGTGGGGCGACGCGATCATCACCAACCTGCCGATCAGGCAGATCGCCTCACACCCGCTGGGAAAGCATGACTACCCCACCGGCGCGCAGGCCCAGGCGGTCGTCATCGAGGTCGGCGGGCAGGAGGTCGGGATCGTCAACACCCACCTGCAGGCCCCGCCCGGCCAGGCGCCCGAGGTCGCGGCCATCGCCAGGGATCTGGCCGCGGGGATGAGCGCCGAAAGCGCCGGAACGACGTTGCCGGGCGCGCGGGCACCCCGGGCCGGTACGCCCACGACGGAAACGCCGGGCAGGGCGGCGCCACGGCCGGTGCTGCTGACGGGGGACCTCAACACCACACCCGCCGACCCCGAGATGCGCGTGCTGGAGGCCGCCGGGCTCTCGGACCCCCTGACGGCACTGGGAAATCCCGATACGTCCCCCGCCGAAGCTCCGGTCAAACGCATAGATCACGTGCTGGTGAGCCGGGGTCTGACGGCGGTCGAGGCCCGGGTGCCGCGCGTGAGTTTCTCAGATCACCTGCCTGTTGTGGTCCGGTTGCGCGTAACCAGGGTTTAGCAGGCGGGATAATCGACAACATGCGTCTTTCCGCCCGTGTCGACTACGCCCTTCGCGCCGCCGCCGAGCTGGCCGCCTCCGGCAGCGGCCCCACAACGGTGGGCGAGCTGGCCAAGGAACAGGAAATGCCCCCCAAGTACCTGGAGAATATCTTGCTCCAGATGCGCCGGGCGGGTCTGGTCCGCGGCCAGCGGGGTCCCGAGGGCGGGTACGTCCTCGCCAGGCCCGCGGCGGAGATCTCCCTCGCCGACGTGATCCGCGCCGTGGACGGGCCGCTGGCCAACGTCCGCGGCGAGCGGCCCGAGCACGTGGGCTACCGGGGAGCGGCCCGTTCCCTGCAACAGGTGTGGATCGCCCTGCGCGCCAGCGAGCGCGCGATCCTGGAGGAGGTCACCCTCGACCAGATCGCCGCCGACACCCTGCCCGACCGCGTGATGGAGCTCGCGGCCGATCCGGCCGCCTGGGACTGACCGCGCCATGCCCGAGGGCGATGCCGTCTACCGCACGGCCGCCAGGCTGCGAGCCGCCCTCGACGGACGGGTGCTCACCCGGTCCGACTTCAGGGTGCCCCGGCACGCCACGGCCGACCTCACGGGCCGCGCGGTCCTCACCACCGTTTCGCGGGGAAAGCACCTGCTCACGAGGGTCGACGGCGGGCTGACCGTCCACACGCACCTTCGCATGGACGGAAGCTGGCGGATCAACCCCGTCGGCGCGCACATCCGCAGGGGCGACGTCGTGCGGCTGGTCCTCGCCAACGAGCGGTGGCAGGCGGTCGGGATCAAGCTCGGCATGGTCGACCTGCTGCGCACCGACCGGGAGGACGAGGTCGTCGGCCATCTGGGGCCCGACCTGCTCGACCCCGCCTGGGACGCCGGGCACGCGGGGCGGGCGGCGCGGAACATCGCGCGCCGCCCGGACCAGACGATCGGGGACGCCCTGCTCGATCAGCGCAACGTGGCGGGGATGGGCACGATCTGGCGGGCGGAGACGCTGTTCCTGTCGGGGGTTTCGCCGTTCAGGCGCGTCGAGGAGGTGGAGAACCTCGAAAAGATGATGGGGCTCGCCCACAGGCTGCTGGACGCGAACAAGGACAACGCGGGTGGTCCGCTGACCACGGGAGACCGGCGCCCCGGAAGGCGCCTTTGGGCGTACGGCCGGGCCGGGCGGCCCTGTCTTCGCTGCGGGAACAAGATGATCGGCGGTGAGCTCGGGGCGCGGCCATACGAAAGAGTGGTCTTCTACTGCCCCGCCTGCCAACCCCGCTAGCGGGCCCGGTCACCGGACAGCGTGCGAAACACAGACCATCACGAGTCAACCACCCGTGACAGTCCGCTCGTCAGGACGGAAAGCCGGCGACCGCTCGAACTACGCGGCGACCATGTCCTTGACTTCGGGGAAACCGTCGAACTCGGAGCCCGAGATCGTGCTGGGCACGGTCTCGGAAACAGGCAGACGCTCGTGTTCAGGCGCATCGGCCAGGACGGGTGCGTGTTGAAGCTCGGCCAGCGCGAACTGGTCGGAAACCTCACGGAGCACCTGTGAGAGCGGCACACCGAGGGCGCCGCAAATCGAGGCGAGCAGCTCCGAGGACGCCTCCTTCTGGCCACGCTCCACCTCGGACAGGTAGCCAAGGGAGACACGTGCCAGGGTGGAAACCTCACGCAGGGTGCGTGCCTGCCGCACCCGCAGCCGCCGCAGCACGTCACCGAGCAGCTGACGCAGCAGGACCATCTGTCGCTCCCTCCCGGGCGCAGGCGTCTTCACGACGCTCCGCGCGGTCGGTTCGTATCGCCCGTTTTTCGAATGCCCTTCGTACATGCTCCTCGCCGTCATCATTGGTTCGCTCGGCCCCTTTGCCGGGCGTACGCCGGACCTGCTCCTCACCGATGGGTCACGAACCTCACTCACAGCTCCACCGTACCCGCATCGACCAAGAGGGCGGCAGACCGTGGGGAGCATGTTCGCTGGTGACGTAACGCGGTAATCATCCGGAATGTTCCCCCATTTGCGCCTCCAGCACACCTCTCAGGAGATCCAAACCCTCCCTCACCGTACTTTCACGGATGTCTTCGCGAGATCCCGGGAACACCCCGTCTCGCCGCCAGATGGCGCCCTCAGGACCGCTCACGGCGATGTGGACCGTGCCGACCGCCTTGCCGTCCTGCTCGCCGGGCCCGGCCACGCCGGTCACGGCCAGCCCGTACGTGGAGCCGGTGAGCGCCCGCACGCCGGCCGCCATCGCCGCCGCGACGTCCGGATGGACCGCGCCCTCCCGATCGAGTAGATCTTTCGGGACGCCGAGGATCGCGGCCTTCAGCTCGGTGGCGTAGGCGATCACCCCGCCCCGGAAGGCGGCGGAGGCTCCGCTCGGCGTGGTGAGCGTGGCGCCGATGAGCCCGCCCGTGAGCGACTCGGCCACCGCGACCGTGGCCTTCCGGCCTACCAGGAGGGACAGCACGTCAGCGGCGACGGCCGAGGTCATCCGCCGCGTGCCTTCTGGGCCACCTTGCGCAGCCGCAGGGCGCGGACGACGTAGTCGAGCCCGGTGACCACGGTGACGGCCAGGGCGAGCCCCATGGCCACCCACCTGATCGGGCCGGGCACGCCGGGCAAGATGTAGAGCGCGATCGCCACGATCTGCAGAACGGTCTTGACCTTGCCGCCGTAGCTGGCGGGGATGATGCCATGGCGGATCACCGCGAAGCGCAGGCCGGTGACGCCGATCTCCCTGCCGATGATCACGACGGTGATCCACCAGGGCAGCTCGCCGAGGACCGACAGCGTGACCAGGGCCGCGCCGATCAGCGCCTTGTCGGCGATGGGATCGGCGATCTTGCCGAAGTCGGTGATCAGGCCGTACCGCCGGGCGAGCCAGCCGTCGAGCTGGTCGGTCAGGGAGGCGAGCAGGAAGACGACGAGGGCGGCGGTGCGCCAGCCGGCGCCCTCGACGAACAGGCAGGCGACGAAGAACGGGACGACCAGAAGCCGGAGGACGGTCAGCACGTTGGCGATGTTCCACGGGCTGACCTGCCGAGCCACGGACCCCACTATCGGCTCGGTGCCGATCTCCGGCGGGTTGGTCATGGCCCGGCCTTGATACGGGCGATCAGGTCGACCCCCTCGGCGTCGACGACCGTGGCCCGCACGATCTGGCCGGGCAGCAGGCCGATGCCCTGGACGGTCACCGAGCCGTCGACCTCGGGGCCCTGGTGGGCGGCGCGGCCCTCGTAGCCGCCGTCGCCCAGGTCCTCCTCGACGAGCACCTCGATCTCGGTGCCGATGCGCTCCTCGGCGCG